>DASQCE010000663.1:0-3643 GCA_035634855.1 Mycobacterium sp. | reverse complement strand
TTGTCCAGCAGACCGATATTGGACACGATCACATACAGCGGCAGGATCGCCGCGACGACGGGCAGCATCTTGGTGCTCATGAAGAAGAACAACGCATCCGAGGTCTTGCGGACTGGCCGCAGTGACAACGCGAACGCGGCGGGCACGCCCAGGAGCAGCACCAGAATCGTCGACATGCCGGTGGCGAACACCGAGTTCAGCATCGCGGGCCCGATGCCCTGATCGAAGACGGCCTTGTACTGATCCAGCGTCGGGGTGAAGAACAACGTCGGCGGACTGGTCGCAGCGGCGCTTTCCTGCTTGAACGACGTCAGGACCATCCAGAACACCGGGAAGAAGAACCCGAGTCCGGCGATCCATGCCACCACTCCCCACGGGCTGAACTTCTTGGACTTCTTCTTCCGTACTGGCGCCGCATCACTTGTTGCCGTTGCCTTTTCGACTGTGGTCGTCATATCAGGCCGCCTCTTCCTTGCCGGAGAATGATTTGAAGATCAACCGAAGCGCAAAGCTGGCGATGATCATCGTGAAGATCACCACGACCACGCCCATGGCCGCCGCCTGGCCCATGTCGAAGCCGAGGAACGCGCGCTGGTAGATGTAGAACGGCAGGTTCGCACTGGCGACGCCCGGTCCACCTTGAGTCATCATGAAGATGGCGTCGAACGTGTTGACCAGGTAGATCGCGCCCAGCACCACTCCTAGTTCGATGAAGCGCCGCAGGTGGGGCAAGGTCAGCTCCCGGAAGAGCTGGAACGCGCCGGCCCCATCGACCCGGCCCGCCTCGAGTTGGTCGCGAGGCATGGATGTCAGGCCCGCCAGGATCAGCAGCATCATGAACGGCGTCCACTGCCAGATCAATTCGACCATCACCATGGTCAGGGGGAACTGACCGATCCAGTCGACCGGGCTGATGCCGACCAGGGAGAGCACCCAGTTCAGGATGCCGTTGGTGGGATCGAGGATCGTGGTCTTCCAGACCAGTGCTCCCGCAACGGGTGTGATGAGGAAGGGCGTGATCAGCAGCGTCCGTATCACCCCGCGTCCCAGGAACGCCCGATCCAACAGCAGCGCGAGCAACAAGCCGAGCAGCGCCGAGACGAGCACGACGACCACGATCAGAATGACGGTGTTCAACGCCACCGACCAGAACTGGCTGTCCTTGACCACGGCGATGTAGTTGTTCAACCCGACGAACTGCCGTGAGCCAGGCCGAACCAGGTTCCACGACAACGTCGAATAGTACAGCGTGAACAGGAACGGGATCTGCGTGACGACGATCATGAAGATCAACGCCGGCAGCAGCGGTCCCCGCCTCCGCCACCCTTCCGCCCGGCTGACGCCGGTGTCCTGGGCTTCCCGAATCTTGCGGACCCGTTCGGCTACCGCCTTCTCACTGGCGTCCGACTCGGTATCGACAGTAAGAGTCATCACTTCTCCTGATATGTCTTGCCGACGACTTCGGCGTATTCCTGTGCTTGGTCGAGCGCGGCGTCCACCGACTTCTGGCCGGCCATTGCCGCGCTGATCTGCTGGCTGACCCGCGTCCCGAGATCCTGGAACTCCGGAATTCCGACGAATTGCACCCCGGTGTACGGAACCGGTTGCACCGTGGGCTTGTCCGGCGTCGCGTTCTTGATCGACTCCAAGGTCAACGGCCCATAGGACTTCGAGATCGCCTGGTATTCAGGCAAATCCGTGTACGTTGACGTGCGGCTGCCCGGTGGTACGCGAGCCCAGCCGAGCTTCTCCCCGACCAGCCTCATGTAGTCCTTGCTGGTCATCCAGGAGATGAACTTCCAGGCGCCGTCGGGGTTCTTGGCGCCCTTGGGAATTCCCAGCGCCCAGGTGTATAGCCAACCCGAGTTGGGCTTCTCCATGATGGGTGCGGGCAGATAGCCGATCTTGCCGACGAGGTCCGGGTAGGTCTTCGGGTCCTCGAGGACCGAGACCGCAGAGGTGGCGTCGTACCACATCGCCGTCTGTCCCTGACCGAACAGGTTGGCGCACTCCTGGAATCCCGTTGAAGAGGCGCCGAGTTCGCCCGCCTTGTTGACGAGATCGACGTAGAAGTTGACGGCCTTCTTCACTTCCGGGCTGTTGAGCTGCGCGTTCCAGTTCTCGTCGAACCAACGCCCACCGAAGGTGTTGATCACAGTGTCCAGCGGCGCGAGCACCTCACCCCAGCCCGGCTTGCCGCGCAGGCAGATGCCATCCGTGCCGTTCTTCTCCTTGATGGTCTCGGCCCACTGCGCGACTTCGTCCCACTTGGGCTGGTAGTTCGGGTCCTGATTGACCTTGATGCCCGCCTTTTCGAACATGTCCTTGCGGTACATCAGAAAGGAGGACTCGCCGTAGAACGGAACCGAGTACATGTTGCCCTGGTAGGACAGCGAGTTCCGCAGCGACGGGATGAAGTCGTTCTCGTCGTAGCCGGGCGTGTTCTTCGCGTAGTCGGACAGGTTCATGAGCCACCCGTCCTTCGCCCACTGCGGGGTCTCGAAGTTGCTGATCATCACGACGTCGAATTGACTGCCGCCCATTGCGGTCGACATCGTGATCTTGGCGCGGGCCTGGTTCTCCGAGAGCGAGATGAACTTCAGCTTCGTGCCGGGATTCGCTTTCTCGAACTCCGACGACAACTTCTGGGCGTCCGTCATCTGTGAGTTGGACACCAACGCGATCGTCACCTCGTTAGCCGACGCCCCCAAGCTGCCCGCGCCCGCGCAGCCAGAGGTGACGGCCAGCCCGGCGGCCGCGATACACACTCCGATTCGTTGTAGCGATCTCACCATTACCTCACCTTTCACTGCGCCAATAGCCAACGGGCACAATCGATGTCACAAACCAGCAGTCGCGCGAGCTTGCCGCGCAGCGCCCCGAGGGTGGCGTCGTGCTTGGATGCGCCGCTGGAGATCAGGATGGTCTTCTCGCAAATGCGGATGTCTTCCAGCGCAACCGATACCGCACGCTGCTGCAGTTCGGTATCGACGGGCGTGCCCTCGGCGTCGAAGAACCGGCCGCCGATCTCGCCCACCGCACCGAGGGAGATGAGCTCGTCCAGCATCCGGGTATCAAGGAAGCTGCCTTCGAACAGCGTCGTCGACGTCGACACTGCGCCGACGCCGAAGAGCATCACGTCGGCACGCCTGCCGGCCTCGAGCGTGCGGGAGATCAGCGAGTCGCTGCGCATCGACGCCACGGTCGAGGGGTCCGCGTACAGGGGCGCTGGCAGCCGGATCGTCGTGGCACGCAGCACATCCGCGCAGCGGCCGAGGATCAACTCGGTGCCGGTTTGATACGCGGCGGCCGACATCGCGCCGTCTAGTTGGACCACCGCGCGGCAGCTCGCGACGCCGTGCGACAGGGCCTCGGCCACCGCGACTTGTTCGGGGCCCCACGTGAATCCGAGGACATCATTCGGCGACAGCCGGCGCATCAACAGCGCGGCGGCGGCACGGCCCACGCTGGCGTACGCGGCGGGCCTGCCGGGGGCGCCTACGTCGATGCCGTGGCCCGCGACCACGGCTTCGGTCAGGCCGTAGCGCTGCTCGAGCTCGCGCTCCTCGTCGGCGTGCAGGTCGTCACGCATGTCGGGTGGGACGACGACGTCGATGCGGACCAGTCCCCTGGCTTTGGCCCG
>DASQCE010000662.1:0-9471 GCA_035634855.1 Mycobacterium sp. | reverse complement strand
GACCCGCCGGGACCGCACCTGCTGGTGCTGGCCCGCGGGCCGGAGGGTTATCGGCGGCTGTCGCGACAGCTGGCGACCGCGCATCTGGCTGGCGGTGAGAAAGGCAAGCTGCGCTATGACTATGACACGCTGACCGAGGCGGCAGGCGGTCACTGGCACATCCTGACCGGTTGCCGCAAAGGCCATGTGCGCCAAGCCTTGGACACGGGCGGCCCGGAAGCCGCCAGCGTGGCGCTGGCCGACCTGGTGGACCGGTTCGGCGCCCACCGGGTCAGCATCGAGCTGACCCATCACGGCCATCCCCTCGACGACGAGCGCAACGCCGCGCTGGCCGACCTCGCTCCGCGGTTCGGGCTCAGTGTGGTCGCCACCACCGCCGCCCACTTCGCCGAACCGTCGCGGGGTCGGCTGGCCATGGCGATGGGCGCTATCCGGGCCAGGCACTCGATGGATGAGGCAGCCGGTTTCCTTGCGCCACTGGGCGGCTCGCACCTGCGGTCGGGAGACGAAATGGCGCGGGTTTTCGCGGAGGTCCCCGAGGTGGTGACGGCCGCGGCCGATCTCGGCGAACAGTGCGCGTTCGGGCTTGCGCTGATCGCCCCGCAGCTGCCGCCGTTCGACGTCCCGGCCGGGCACACCGAGGACAGCTGGCTGCGGCACCTTGTCATGGAAGGCGCCCGCAACCGCTACGGTCCGCCGGAGCGGGCCCCACGGGCATACGCGCAGATCGAGCATGAGCTGAAAATCATTGAGCAGCTGACCTTTCCGGGCTACTTCCTGGTGGTGCACGACATCACCCGGTTCTGCAAGGAGAACGGCATCCTGGCCCAGGGCCGCGGCTCGGCGGCCAACTCCGCGGTCTGCTACGCGCTCGGCGTCACCAACGTCGACCCGATTGCCAACGAATTGCTGTTCGAGCGGTTCCTGTCCCCGGCGCGCGACGGGCCGCCGGACATCGACATCGACATCGAATCCGACTTGCGCGAGAACGCGATTCAGTACGTCTACGACCGCTACGGCCGTGACTACGCTGCACAGGTCGCCAACGTGATCACCTACCGCGGCCGTAGCGCAGTGCGTGACATGGCGCGCGCGCTGGGGTTCTCGCAGGGGCAGCAGGATGCGTGGAGCAAGCAGATCAGCCGGTGGAACGGGCTGGCCGACTCTCCGGACGTCGAGGACATCCCGGAACCGGTGATCGACCTGGCCATGCAGATCCACAATTTGCCGCGGCACATGGGTATCCATTCCGGCGGCATGGTGATCTGCGATCGGCCGATCGCCGACGTGTGCCCGGTGGAGTGGGCGCGGATGGAGAATCGCAGCGTCCTGCAATGGGATAAAGACGACTGCGCGGCAATCGGTTTGGTCAAGTTCGACCTGCTGGGGCTTGGCATGCTCTCGGCGCTGCACTATGTCATCGACCTGGTCGCCGAGCACAAGGGCATCGAGGTGGACCTGGCTAGGTTGGACCTGTCCGAGCCCGCGGTGTACGAGATGCTGCAGCGTGCCGATTCCGTCGGAGTGTTCCAGGTGGAGTCGCGCGCGCAGATGGCCACCCTGCCGCGGCTGAAGCCCCGGGTGTTCTACGACCTGGTGGTCGAGGTTGCGCTGATCCGGCCCGGGCCGATCCAGGGCGGGTCGGTGCACCCCTACATCAAGCGGCGCAACGGCGTCGAGCCCGTCACCTACGACCATCCGTCGATGGAGTCCGCACTGCGGAAGACGTTGGGGGTGCCGCTGTTTCAGGAGCAGCTCATGCAGCTTGCGGTCGACTGCGCCGGCTTCTCCGCCGCCGAGGCCGACCAGTTGCGCCGGGCGATGGGGTCCAAGCGCTCCACGGAGCGGATGCGACGATTGCGTGGCCGGTTCTACGACGGCATGCGCGAGCGGCACGGCATCACCGGCGAGGTGGCCGACCGGATCTACGAGAAGCTGGAAGCCTTCGCCAATTTCGGCTTCCCCGAAAGCCATTCGCTGTCGTTCGCCTCGCTGGTGTTCTACTCGTCGTGGTTCAAGCTGCATCATCCGGCGGCGTTCTGTGCGGCGCTGCTGCGCGCACAGCCGATGGGCTTCTACTCACCGCAGTCGCTGGTGGCCGACGCCCGCAGGCACGGGGTGACAGTGGGGGGCCCCGACGTCAACGCCAGCCTGGCGCACGCGACGCTGGAAAACGCAGGCATGGTAGTGCGGCTGGGCCTTGGCAGTGTCCGCCACATCGGCGACGAGCTGGCCGAACTGATTGTCGAGGAGCGAAAGGCCAACGGGCCGTTCGATTCTCTGCTGGATCTGACGGGACGCGTCCAGCTGTCGGTACCGCAGACCGAGGCGCTGGCCACCGCGGGGGCGCTGGGCTGCTTCGGGATCACCCGCCGCGAAGGGTTGTGGGCCGCCGGTGCGGCCGCCACCCAGCGACCGGACCGGCTGCCGGGCGTGGGGTCGTCATCACACGTCCCGTCGTTGCCCGGCATGACCGAACTGGAACTGGCCGCCGCGGACGTGTGGGCCACCGGTATTTCACCGGACAGCTATCCCACCCAATTCCTGCGGGAGGACCTCGACGCCGTCGGCGTGGTCCCGGCCGACCAGCTGCTCGCGGTGCCCGACGGGACCCGCGTGCTGGTGGCGGGGGCGGTGACGCATCGTCAGCGGCCCGCGACCGCGCAGGGCGTGACGTTCATCAACCTCGAGGACGAAACCGGGATGGTCAACATCCTGTGCTCGCCCGGTGTGTGGGCGCGGCACCGCAGGCTGGCGCAGACCGCGTCAGCGCTACTGATCCGCGGTCAGGTGCAGAACGCCACCGGTGCGGTCACCGTCGTTGCCGACCGGATGGGCAAGCTTTCCATGACCGTCGGATCGAAGAGCCGCGACTTCCGCTGAGCGCGAGCAGACGTATATGTCCCCGACACGCCGCGGAAATGGAGCCCGGTCGGCGTCGTCCAGACCTTGGCGGCGGCGATCTTCAGCCGTGTGTTGTATGCGGCGAGGAAGTCCTTGCTGAATCCAAGGCTGGCGTACTCGCTGTACTTCGCCAGATACTGCTCGTCCACCAATGGATCGGCGCCCTCCGCGTCCACCGACGCAACCCCGCCGACGACGACGATGCCGCTACCGTTGCCGCCGGAGTCGAGGTTCAGGCTCACCCGCGAATGAGCCCTGACGTGTCGGACCTTGGCGGCGTTGGGCTCCGAGTAGACGATCACATCCTTACTGTCGAAGTAGAACTACACGAGCCGCGGGACGGCTGGCCGGACTTCGCGACCGTCGTCAGCACCCGTACTTATCGGATGAGAGCCTGCTGGAAACCTCTTGATTGAATTCGACTGTCATAGAGCCGACGGTAGTCTCGCGAAATGACCTTGAATTTGTCCGTCGATGATGTCCTGACCACCACCCGTTCAGTGCGTAAGCGGCTCGATTTCGAGAAGCCGGTGCCGCGTGAGGTGCTGCTGGAATGTCTCGAGTTGGCGCTCCAAGCGCCGACGGGCTCCAACTCTCAAGGCTGGCAATGGGTGTTCGTCGACGACCCGGAACAGAAGAAGGCGCTTGCCGACATCTACCGGACCAATGCGACGCCATACCTCAACCTTCCCAAGCCCGAGTACGGCGACGTGCGCGACGAACAACGGCCGCTCGTCTATGACTCCGCGAAGTACCTCAACGAGCACCTTCATGAGGTGCCGGTCATGTTGATCCCGTGCCTGGAGGGCCGTCCCGAAGGCACGGGCGCGGGGTTCTGGGGATCACTGTTGCCTGCGGCCTGGAGCTTCATGTTGGCTCTGCGTTCCCGCGGTCTGGGATCTGCATGGACGACGCTGCATCTCGTCGGCGATGGCGAGAAGCAGGCCGCCGAGCTCCTCGGCATCCCGTTCGACAAGTACAGCCAGGCCGGCCTGTTCCCGATCGCCTACACCAAGGGCACCGACTTCCGGCCGGCCAAGCGGCTGCCCGCCGAGCAGGTCACGCACTGGAACAGTTGGTGACTTCCCTGGGTCCACCGAAATCTGCGCCACGGTCGTGATTTTGGAGAAACCACAACCCTGGTGCAGAACTCGAAGCTAGAAGACGCCCGCGAGCAAGGGTGCCAACGCCACAGCACCGCGGCGCCTTCGGCCTCGAGTAGTGGGTAGGCCTCGCGTCCGCCGAGCGCCGCGGACGCGAAGGTCCTCGCCGACGCTGCACGGCTCTGTCTGCTTGCGAGCTGATCAGACGGCACCGTCGAATCCGTGCTGGCGCCAGGCCTCGTAGACGGCGACTGCCGCTGCGTTGGACAGATTCAGCGACCGCCGGCCCGCCAGCATCGGGATGCGCACCCGCGCGCTGATGTGCGGGTCGGCGAGCGTCGCCGCATCGAGCCCACTGGGCTCGGGACCGAACATCAACACGTCACCCGGCCGGTAGCTGATGTCGGCGAACGATGTCGCGACATGCGCGGTGAACGCGTAGACCCGGGTCGGCGCCATGGCCTCCCAGGCGGCGGGCAGGTCGCGGTGGACGCTGACCGACGCCAGGTCGTGGTAGTCCAGGCCGGCGCGACGCAACTTGGGTTCGGACAGGTCGAATCCGAGCGGTTCGACGAGATGCAATTCGCATCCTGTCGCGGCGACCATCCGGATGGCGTTGCCGGTGTTGGGCGCGATGCGCGGCGAGTAGAACATCACTTTGAACACAACGCGCTACCTCCGGGTCGGTGGCCCAAGGGCACCCCTTGCGTTCGTGGGGTGACGTACTACCCCTGTGCGGGCTCAGGACACTAGATGTTCCGAAAGTTGTTCTAGCGCATGGCGAGCTTAGCCGCGCCAGGACCAGCCGATCACTGTAAACGCGTGGGTTGCAAGGTGCATAAGTGTTCCGCGGAAGGTTCTGGCCTGGTCAAGCGGAAGTCGCTTTGGCGTGCCGGGCATGCGAAGCGGATCGCCGCCGACTCCGGAACTTTCACGCCCGGGGCGATGCGCGGCGAGTAGCACATCAGCTTGAACAAGACGGGCCGTCCGCTCAGCATGCCGGTCTTGGGAAGGTTACGTCTGTCGACGTCAACAGATGCACACGCGTCGAGCTGTGGACCCATTCGAGACACCGCAACGCGGGCAGTGGCCGAGCTTAGGAAGGACCCCGACCAGTTGACTGGCGGATCGAAGAAGTCCTGCGATTCGATCCATTGTTTTCGGCAGGTTAGTCAGCCGCTGCATGCGGGTCACACGGTGCCGTCGCAGTCGGTGCCACCAGTACCGCATCGCCCAGTGTATGAACCGATTTCACTGCGGCGGACCTGTTTGTCAAGCCGATCGCGGGACTGTTCGACCCAACTTGGCGCCGGATCTCGACAGCGGGCTATTCGTGCCAGCCGATATCGAGCCACTGACGGTTACTCGTCGGGGGTGCTGACCTCGGCCAGCTCTTGTTCCTCGGCGGCGGCTGCCTCCTCAGCGGCGACCCTGGCCTCCCGGCCAGCCGGACTCGCCACCGAGGCACCGGGATTGGTCGCCGTCGCGTAACCGCCAGCGCAGTTCAGGTTCAGCCGCACCTCATCGGTGACCGACAGGACGTAGACATCGTCGGGCGGATCTCTGAGGTACGAGTGGTCTTGTGAATTGACGACAAGGCAATCGTCCTGGGGCAGCTGGCTACCGACCCGCGTCGCGACGACTGGGGTACCACCGGACTCTTCGATCGCGGCGGCCGCATCGGCGTAAGTCTGGCCGTCGTACTCGGCGGCGGCAGCGACACCGGTGCCGAGTAGCGACATCGACAGAGCCATGGCTCCGACCCCGCCCGTTCCAAGAACGATGAGCTGCTTCATGTGCCTTCTCCGGCCTCTGGAATGGTCTCCAAGGTAAATCACAGTCTATTGACAGAAACCGCTTTCTGGCCACTGACGAGTCCGCAAGGTCTCAGTTCGTCGGCACAGCACCCCGTTGCAATGTGAGAAGGTGGATCGCGGCGCCGAGAACGTCGGCCGAAACATTCGGTGATTCAAGGCTCGTCGGCCGTACCGACGATTGACCACGCTCCGAATGCGCGGCAGGCGCCCAGTCATTTGCTCACATAGCACGATGCGGCTCGCCAGAGTGGTTATGAAGTCTGTCTGTTCACTAAGAACTGTGGAAAACGGCTGCACATGGCTGTCATACTCGACCAATTGCCAGGCGTAGAACGCCCGCCCATCGAGGGCAAATCAGCAGGAAGTCCTATGAACGACGTTTCATTACTGAATTGCGGACAGGCCGCGGACAGCATTGGCAGGCGCCGATGACCGCGTTCTCGCAGCTGAAGCAGGCGGATCGCAAGATCGTCGATTTCGAGCCAGAGGCGCAGCGACCGGCCCAGCGACCATCGCGATGGTCGATCGCGAATTGGCCGGTCCGCTGGAAAGTGTTCGCGATCGTTTTGGTGCCGCTGGTTCTGGCAGGCACGTTCGGCGGATTGCGCATCTATTCGAGCGCGACGGCGGCCGCCGATTTGCGCCGTGCCGCCGACCGCGCCGAAATGGTGCCCGCGATCGAGAGCTACATCGCCTCGCTCGACGCCGCAATGTTGGCGAGCTCGACCGGCGCTGATACCCAGGCTGCGCTGACCAAGTTCGACGCCAGCCGGCAGGAGTTGCAGCGACGGCTGTCCGACACCGACGTCGCACCGGACGTCAGCAAGGGCGTCAACACGATGATCGGCGGCGGCCAGGCGCTGATGGACAAGGTCACGGCGAACAGCATCGGCCTGCGCGACCGGGTGCAGGCGTACACGCCGATCCTGCTGACCGCCGAAGACGCGATCAACGGCTCGGTCCGGGTCGACGACGAACGCATCCGCGCCGAGACGCTGGGACTGAGCCGGGCTGTCGGAGCCCGCGGACAGATGATGATCCAGCAGCTGCTGGTGAACCTCGGCGGTGAGCTGCCGGATCCCGAGCTGCGCATGTCGATGAATACGGTGGCCGGTACCGAGCCGTCGACACTGTTCGGCATGAGCCAGGTGCTCGGAGTCGGTTCGCCCGAGGCCCAGAAGCTGCAGCAAGAGTTCGTCAAGCGGGTGGCGATCATGTCTGACCCGGCCGCCGCGCTGGTCAACAACCCGGACCTGAGCGCGTCGATCCAGGTCACCAACCAAATCGCGGACAAGATCGTCGCCGACACGTCGACCGCGGTGACGGGCGCGGTGGAGAGCAAGGCCGCGGCGCAGCGCACCGCCGCGATCCGGGACTCCGCGGTCGTCATCGGCGCCCTGCTGGCCGCGCTGCTGCTGGTCATCCTCGTGGCGCGCTCGCTGGTGCGTCCGCTGCGCCAGTTGCGAGACAGCGCGCTGAAGGTGGCGCACGACGACCTGGCCCGCGAGATCGAACGGGTGCGCAGCGGGGCGGAGCCCGACCCTGTCCAGCCGATCCCCGTGCACACCTCCGAAGAGGTCGGTCAGGTCGCGCACGCCGTCGACGAGCTACACGAGCAGGCCGTCCTGCTGGCCGGTGAACAGTCCCGCCTGCAACTGCAGGTCAGCGACATGTTCGAGACGCTGTCGCGGCGCAGTCGGTCGCTGGTCGACCAGCAGCTCTCCCTGATCGACCGCCTGGAGCGCAACGAGGAGGACCCCGAGCGGCTGGAGAGCCTGTTCCGGCTCGATCACCTGGCGGCCCGGATGCGCCGCAACGGCGCCAACCTGCTGGTGCTCGCGGGCGCCGAGGTGCCGCGGGATCATGTCGAGCCGGTGCCCGTTTCGGCGATCATCAACGCCGCCGCCTCCGAGGTCGAGGACTACACCCGGGTGGTCACCACGACGGTGCCCGACAGCGAGGTCAACGGCACCGTCGCGGGCGACGTGGTGCACCTGCTGGCCGAGTTGCTCGACAACGCGCTGCGCTACTCGCCGCCGATCTCCCAAGTCCGGGTGTCAGCCGTGCACGCAAGCAACGGCGGCCTGGTGATCGAGGTCAGCGACATCGGTATCGGCATGACCGAACCGGACCTGCGGGTGGCGAACATCCGTCTGCAGTCCGGCGGCGAGGTCAATCCCTACACCGCGCGGCACATGGGCCTGTTCGTGGTCGGGCGGCTCGCCGCACAGCACGGATTGGTGGTCCGGTTGCGCAGCACCATTGCGGGCGAACCGAATTCGGGCACCACCGCCGGTGTGTTCGTGCCGTCCGAGTTGCTTGTCGTCGCCGGGGAGCCCGACCATTTCGGCGGCCCGGAGTACGGCATGGCCGCCGATGCCCATGCGGGGATCCACACCGCCCTGGCGCTGGACGAGGATCACGACTACAGCGACCACTTCGATGACCCCGGCCAGGAGTACCTCAACGGGCACTCCGAGGTGCCCGTCTCGTTGTTGCCGCAGCGCAATCCCGGCGCCAGCGGAATCTCCGACATCCCGACCTCGCTGGCCGAGCCTGTGCCCGAACAGCCGGAGCAGGACTGGCCCGCAGAGGACCTGTGGCCGGCGGACTCGATGCCTGCGCAGACGGCCGAGCCGGCCCTGTGGGGGCAACCGCTGGCTCCTGAGGCCGACGCCGACCGCGTGCCCATCGACACGTCGGCGTTCTTCGCGTCCCGCGCGCAGGCTGCCAGCAACGGCGCGGGTACCCCGTCGGCCGTCGAAGCGCCGCAGCCGCAGGCACCCCCGCAGCCCGAAGCGCCTGCGGCAGCCGAGCAGCCGCATCCCGAGCCTGCGCGCGACGCCGTGCCCGAACCGTCGCCGACGGCAGGCGCCGACGACGCCATCTACCAGAGGATGCTGTCCGAATGGCTCGTCGATCCCACCGACCTGGGCAACAGCGAGGACCTGAATTGGGAATCGGTGTGGGATCACGGCTGGTCAGCGGCTGCAGCAGCAGACGCCGCACCGGTTCTGGCGCACACCGAGGAAGGACTGCCGTTACGTGAACCCGGCGCGCGCCTGGTGCCGGGCGCCGTCGCTTCCGCGGGCCCCGACGACCCTCTTAACGGCGGTCATCACTTCAACGACGGTGCTCACAGGAGCGACGACGGCGACGACGAGGTAGCATCGGCGGCTGAGTTCGGCACCGGCGGAGTACCGATTCCGTCGCGCGATCCGGACGCTGTCCGGGCAAGCATCAGCAACCATTTCGGTGGCGTGCATGCCGGGCGATCACATGCCCGGGAAACCAGAGGAACCGATAACGAATGACGCCGGCGGGTTGGGCCCACGGCCGCAGGCCAGGGGAGAGCGATGGGCCCACGCCCAAAGGGCAGGGGACGACCGGGGATTCGATGAAGCCGCCACGTTCGACGCAGCGCGATTCGCTCGACTGGCTGGTCTCCAAGTTCGCCCGCGAAGTATCCGGTGTCTCGCACGCCGTTCTGGTGTCTGCCGACGGCTTGCTGATGGCGGCCAGTGAGCATATGCCGATTGAACGGGCCGACCAGCTTGCCGCGGTGGCCTCCGGCCTCGCGAGCCTGTCGACGGGCGCCTCGCAGCTGTTCGACGGCGGGTACGTGTTGCAGTGCGTCGTCGAAATGG
>DASQCE010000661.1:0-5817 GCA_035634855.1 Mycobacterium sp. | reverse complement strand
CTAAGCGCGAGAGGCCACCTCTACGTCGGACAGCTTGTGCCGACGCTGCCGCTCGGCCGTCCCCAAATAGAACGCCCAGGCGAAAGCGGAGCTGGCGAAGAGGATGAACCCTATGTAGAGCCATGCGTGCTTGATGCCGCGCCGGCGTCCGTCGACGATCGCGAACACGGGGAAAATGAGCAGACTCATGATCGTGTAATCCTCGCTCGCCGAACTGGCGGCGGGGTTGGTGTAACCGAGCGCGATGAACTCCTGCCAGCTGCCCGGACCCCAGATGGGATTCGACGACGGGATCACGTACTCCTGCACATAGTGATAGTTGAAGTAATAGCCCAGCGCGATTGAGGCGACGCCGACGACGTAATAGAAGAGCTCGAGTGCCGAAACCTGCGGCCCCGGCTGGATGCGCGTGAAGATCGCCGAATTCGACCTGACGGTGAATGCGAGGACGGCGACGCCGAGGAGCGCGTGCACGAACAAGGACACCATAGCGGGAGTCTCACTATCGATCCGAGTTTTGTCAATATTGACATAACAGGGTTGATGTACCTTACGCACATGGCCCGGCCTGCCCAAACGGCACGCAGTGAGCGCACGCGCGAAGCCTTGCGGCGCGCCGCGGTGGTGCGGTTCATCGCGCAGGGGGTCGAGGAGACGTCGGCCGAACAGATCGCGGTCGATGCGGGGGTGTCGCTGCGGACCTTCTATCGCCATTTCGCGTCGAAGCACGATCTGCTGTTCGCCGACTACGACGCAGGCCTGCACTGGTTCCGCAGTGCGCTGGCGGCGCGCTCGGCCGATGAGCCCATCATCGAGTCAGTGCAAGCGGCGATCATGACGGCCCCGTATGACGACTGGGCCGTCACCAAGATTGCGTCGTTGCGCGCCCAGGAACTCGACCCCGGCCGGATCGTGCGCCACATCCGTCAGGTGGAGGCCGACTTCGCCGACGCGATCGAGGACCGTCTCGCGGGCGACAACCCGCCAAGGGCAGGTACCGACCAGCGGATGCACATCACGGTCACCGCGCGCTGCATCGCCGCCGCGGTGTTCGGCGCGATGGAGGTTTGGATGCTCGGCGACGACCGCCCGCTGCCCGAGCTCGACCGGCTGTGCCGGGCCGCACTGAAAACGCTGAGGGCGGGCATCGGCGACCCGGAGTGACCCAAGGTTTCGTCAATATTGACAAAACTGAGCCGTGCGTGTCAGCCTCAGCCGATGGCGGACTACGACGCGATTGTCATCGGCGCGGGTCACAACGGACTGACCGCGGCCACACTGCTGCAGCGTGCCGGGCTGAGCACGCTCTGCCTCGAATCCAAGCTGTACGCCGGTGGGATGGCGTCGACGGTGGAACTGTTCGACGGCTTCAAGTTCGAGATCGCCGGGTCGGTGCAGATTCCGACGTCAGCGACGGTGAGCAAAGAACTCGGGCTCGACGATCTGCCCACCGTCGATCTCGACGTGATGTCGGTGTCCCTGCGCGGCGTCGGCGACGACCCCCTCGTCTATTACACCGACCCGATCAAACTGATGACGCACATCAACGAGGTGCACGGTGCGGAGGCGGTCAACGGGATGGCCGGCCTGATGGCCTGGTGCAAGGCGCCGACGCGGGCGTTGGGGCGTTTCGACGCAGGCAAGCCTCCCAAGACGCTCGATGAGATGTATGCCTGTGCAACAAACGAATTCGAGCGTTCGACGATTACCGATCTGCTGTTCGGGTCGGTCACCGATGTCCTCGACCGCTACCTGCCGGACAAGGAGAAGCACGGCGCGCTGCGCGGCATGCTGGCGCTACTGGCAGTGAACACCACCTATCGGGGGCCCGCCACTCCCGGCACCGCTGCGGCGCTGGCTTATGGGTTCGCCGTCCCCGATGAGAACGCGCTACTGGTCAAGAAGTTGCGCGGTGGCATCGGGGCGCTTACGTCGCACCTGCAAGACGTGTTCACCTCCAATGGCGGCGAGCTGCGGCTGCGCAGCAAGGTCGATGAGATCGTCGTCGCCGACGAGCGGGTCACCGGGGTCCGCCTCGATGACGGCACGACGGTCACCGCGCCGGTCGTCGTCTCCGCGATCGCACCGGACCTCACGATCACCCGATTGGTCGACGGCGCCGCGGTGCCTGCTGACATCAAGGAACGGTTCTCCCGCGTCGACCATCGCGGCAGCTACCTGCAGATGCACTTCGCGCTTGACGGCATACCGGAATTCGCGCCGCCCTATGAGTTGCTCAACGATCCCGACATGCAGTCGAACATCGGCATCTTCAGCACGCCGGAGGAGCTGCAGCAGCAGTGGGAGGACTGCCGGCGCGGCATTGTGCCTGCAGATCCCGCCATCGCGCTGCAGATCCCGTCGGTCAACGATCCCGGCCTAGCGCCGCCCGGCAAGCACGCCGCGTCGGCGTTTTCGCTGTGGTTCCCTCCCGCGGACGCGAGGAGCGGAGATTCCAGGGAGGAGACCCAGTCGAGCTACGGCGAGATGAAGGTGGAGATGGGACGGCGGGTGATCGACAAGATCACGCGGCTCGCGCCGAATTTCGAAAGCCTGATCATCAGGCACACCACATTCACGCCCAAGCACATGGGCACCATGTTCGGCGCTCCCGGTGGGGACTACTGCCACGGCCTGATTCATCCCGACCAGATCGGCATCAACCGGCCGGGGCCCAAAGGCTATGTCGGCCAACCTATTCCGATCGACGGACTGTACCTGGCCAGCGCGGGCTGCCACGGCGGCCCTGGTATCACCTTCATTCCCGGCTACAACGCCGCCCAGGCGGTGCTCGCCGAGAAGGCCTGACGCCCGCAGTTATACGCCCACCGCGCGTTCGAGTTCCTTCAGTGAGTCCTCCAGGTGCCCCAGCAAGCGCTGCAGGTGTGGGATGCTGCGGCGGCAGCCGACCAATCCAAAGTCCAGATTGCCGGCGTTGTTGACCAGAGTGATGTTGAGGGCCTGACCGTCCAGCGCGATCGACAACGGATAGTTCCCGTCCAGACGCGCACCCTTCCAGTACAACGGCTCGCGTGAACCCGGGACATTCGAGATGACGATGTTGAACGGCGGGGGGGTGTAAGACAAAACGCCAGGAAGGACCGTCAGAGCCATCGGCGACATCAGCATTGCCGAGAGCGCCAGCGCCTGCATCTTCGGCAGCTGCGAGAACACTTTCTTGTTGTCGCGCATGGAAGTGCTGATCGCCTCGAGGCGTTTCGCCGGATCGTCGGTATCGGTGGCGAGGTTGCACAAAATCACACCTGTCATGTTGCCGCCGCTGTCGGCCTCGGCCTCAGTGCGCAGGCTCACCGGAACCATCGCAACCAGCGGTGCGTCCGGCAGGGCGTTCTGGTCGATGAGGTAATGGCGCAGCGCGCCGGCGCACATGGCGAGCACCACGTCGTTGACGGTGACCCCCGCCGCCTGCTTGACGCTCTTGACGCGGTCCAGCGACCAGGACTGTGCGGCCACCCGGCGGGCACCTCCGATCGGCACGTTGAACATGGTCCGTGGGGCACCGAAGGGCAGTGTCAGCTGCTGTTCGAGCAGTGCGGCGCGGGCAAGCGACAGGGTCGACGGGCCAAGCGCTGCGATCGATCTTGCTGTCCGGGTGACGGATTGCAGCAGCGAAGGCTGTTCACGCGCTGCCGACCGATGCTTGGGCGGTAGATTCCACGGAACCCGCACCTCGGTATCGTCCGGATCGGGAGACAGGGTGCGCTGCGTGACCTTGAGTGCCGAGACACCGTCGATCAGCGCGTGGTGGAACTTGACGTAAACGGCGAACCTGCCGTCGTTGAGTCCCTCCACCAGATGGGTCTCCCACAGCGGCCGGTGCCGGTCGAGCAGCGTGCCGTGCAGACGTGACGTCAGCTCCAGCAAGTCGCGAACGCGTCCCGGCGCGGGCAGGGCGGACCGCCGCAGGTGATAGTCGAGGTCCACATCGTCGTCGAAGGCCCACGCGAGATTGGCGATGCCACCGAAGACGGTGGCCGGATGCTTGCGGAACGTCGGTTGGAAGTCCTGCTGCGCGACCATGTCCTGATGCAGGTCCCGTAGAAAATCCGATCCCGACATGCCGCCGGGGGCCTCATACAAGCCCAGGCCGCCGACATGCATGGGATGCTCCCGCGATTCGCCCAACAGGAAGATCGCGTCCGTCGGTGAGATCAGCTTCATGGTCATCTCCTTTGGGCGGTCCTGCTCGTTGGATGTCCCGCCGCCCCGATACACCAACGTATCGCTGTATTGGGTTGCGCAGGTTCGCCGGGGGGACCACCGCCGGGTGGGACTTACCGTTGCGGTTACCGGGCCGACGGGCGATATCGGCATCTCAGCGGTCGAGGCGCTGCAACTAGCGCCGGAAGTCGAGCGGATCATCGGGATGGCGCGCAGACCATTCGATCCCGCCGGGCCACATGTGAGTCCGCGCTGGAGTGGCTGCAATGTGAGCCGCACGTCGGTGGTGATGGACACCGAGAAGCGAAGTCACAGCTGGGTTGGACACCGAAATACACTGCCGCCGAGACGCTGTCGGCGTGGGGCGAGGCAATCTAGCGGTCGTCGGTGTCCCCGGCGGGACCGCTCGGCGTGGCGCCGCCTTCGTCGGACCAGTCGGCGCGATCGTCGGTTCCCTTTGCGGGGTCGCTCAGGACGTCGTCGTCCGCTCCGGGTGCGCCCGCATCCGACTCGGCGGTCTCGGGCTTGTTCCTGTTCACTGGTCCTGACTACCCACATCGTCGGGCTCGGAAACCGTCAGCACGGCGTCGACGACGTACGGAAAGGTCTCGACTTCCTGCTCCAAACGGCGGAGTCGGCGCGCCACCGACGATTCCGCGTCGTCGCCGGTGAGGTCGACGCTGGCGACGAGGAAAAGCTGTCTGGGGCCAATGAATTCCAGCCGGAGGTACCGCACCGTCGCCACGTCAGGCAGCTGTTGAACTCGCGCTATGGCCGCCTCCCGCAGGTCTGCCGAGCCGGGTTCGCCGGTCAAGAATCGGCGGTTGCGGTCGATCAGCAGCACCGCGACCACGCCGAGCAGCACGCCGACCAGGATCGAGCCGATCGCGTCCCACGCAGCCGCGCCGGTCAGTTCGTGCATCGCAATACCGGCAGTGGCGATGACGATGCCGAGCAGCGCCGCGGCGTCCTCGGCGAAGACCCCACGCACCGTCGGATCCGACGTCTCCAGTGCGTGGGTGAACAGGTCCCGCTCGAGGCGATGTGCTTCGCCCCGCAGTTGCCTGAAGGCCTGAAGGAACGAGATTCCCTCCAGTACAAAGGAAATAGCCAACACGGCGTAGGCGAGCAGGTAGTCACGGCCGCTGGCCTGCTCGCCGCCGATGAGCTCGCTGACACCATGCCAGATCGACACCGACGCACCGACGACGAACAGACCGACCGCGGCGAGCAGCGACCACACGTATGCCTCGCGGCCATAGCCGAGGGGGCGGCGAGGATCGGGGGGCCGGGCGCTGCGCCGATTGGCGATCATCAAGAACACTTCGTTGCCGGTGTCGGCCCACGAATGCGCAGCCTCGGCGAGCATCGACGCGGAACCCGACACCGCCGCGGCGGCCGTCTTCGCGATCGCGATCGCGAAATTGGCACCGAACGCGACGAGTACGGTGAGGGTGCTTTCGCCGCCGGCCTTCACCATCAGCGCTCAGTCGCGATTGCGGAGTTGCTCGAACCAGTCCTCGGGCACTCTGTCGCGCGGCCCCGGCACCGGCTGGTCGACAGGATGGGATACGGGCTCGGCGAGTTCGGGCCCGTCGAGGTACTCGTTGGTCTTGTAGTTCCAGAACCAGTCCT
>DASQCE010000660.1:0-9601 GCA_035634855.1 Mycobacterium sp. | reverse complement strand
GGCCGCCGTCGAGGGACACGTCGACACGCCCGATGCTGTCGCCGTGGCCGGCCATCGCCCAACCGCGGATGGTGAGCGCACCGGCGCTAACCTGGTCGCCGTCGGTGGGCGCGAGGACGTCGCAGTTGAGCGGCAAGCTCGACAGCGAGATGCCTTCGCCCGGCGAGACATTGTCGGCGTCGGCCTCCGGCGGCAGGATGCGGTAATCCAGTGCCTGGAAGTAGTTCTGCGACGGGACAGGTTGCACGGTAATGGCAGTCACCCATTTGACGCTGCGGGCCCCGACGTAGCCGGGCACCACCACCCGCACCGGGCCGCCGTGCGCCCGCGGCAGCGGCTGGCCATTCATCTGCCAGGCGAGCAGCACCTCCTCAGACATGGCCTTGCTCAGCGGAATCGAGCTGCCGTAGGACTGCACCGGACGAGCCTCCTGAGCCACGTCGGGGGCGAGGAACTCGACATGCAGTCCGTCCCCGCGATGCACGCCGGCCGCGGTCAGCACGTCGGCCAGTCGCACACCGCGCCACTCCGCGGTCGAGATTGCGCCGTGCCCCCACGGGTCCTTTCCCGGGATCGGGCGCACCGCCAGCAGTTCGGCGCGCCGGTTACCCGCACACGCCAGGGTCGCCACAATGTTGTGCTGATCGAAGTCGGTGGTCAGTTGGTCATAGGTCAGCGTACGGGGCGTATTCACCAACCCAGCTACCGTCAGTCGCCACTGCCGGGGAGCGATGTCGGGAAACGGGCCATGGTTGCGGGCATAAAATGCATCGACCGGAGTGATCTCACCGTCGGCCAACACCGACGCCGGAGGCTCGGCATTAAACGGTAACTGTTCACGGACGATCATGTCGTCACGCTTACCCCACATCGCGGCACTGTTGGCCATGGCGCTCTTGGGCATCGTCTGCTCCTCCGTTGCTTCGCCGAATATCGGTAAAACGCCCGCGAATTCAGAAGTTGAGTTCCCTGTACGCTATGCGCCAACCGAGGTGATTGTCGACACCGCTGCCGCCATATCCACGCCTCCGGCTAACCGGGCTTCTCGACACCGGCTAGCCGGTATCCGCAGCCCTGCTCATCGCTGGAACCGTACCTGCCAGCCTCGATACCCGCTCCAGCCGCGCTGCTGTCGGCGACCCCCAACCGGCAGCCGTACCGACTCGATGTCACGTTGGCTCGTTGAAGAGGGCCAGCGTCACGGCCGCCCATTGGCTTGGGTCGGACGAGTTCCGGCATCACCCCGCTGCGAGAAGACGTCGCATCGCCTCAGGGGACAGTTCGACCTTTGGCACGAACCCGATCGCTGCGCTGACCGCAATCATGTCGGCGAACTCCTGTTCGGAATGGGTGGAGGTCAGTATCACCGGCGGCGAGGCCGGACCACCGGCGAGCTGCTCGGCCAAATCGAAACCGCTTTCGTCGCCGAGATTGATGTCCACGACCGTGACGTCCGGCCGCACCTGTGCGACACAACTCAGGGCTTCGGCAATCGTCGATGCGACCCCAACGACGGTAATACCTTGGTGGCCAAGAAAGTTCGCCGCGGCGTCAAGAAAGCCGGGGTTGTCGTCGACGATGACGCAGCGCAACGTCTCAACCTTGGACATCATGAGTCCAGTCTGACCGACCGGCTCGCGACCGTGCATTGCAGGTAACCGCAATTCAACAGGCATGTTAAACACCAGCGCGGACCCCCACCAGGTGGCCGATCATGAAGACGAGTACAGCAGCGCCAACGCCGACGAATAGCTGCCGCGCTGTCGAACCCGACGCCCCCGAACCGGCGACCCCCATCACAAGCGAGGTGTTCGACACTAATCCGTCGTTGACTCCAAACACCGCCGCGTGCAACGCCCCTGAGCGATCGCCACGGTGCCAGCGCTCACGGCGCTGAATGCTGCGCGGGTCGTCCGTACCGTCCGACTCCCGCAGGCGAGTGAGAGCGCGGGCGTGCAAGCATTCATCGATCGCCATCGCGGCGATAGCTTCTGAATCGTGTTGGTATCGCCCAGCGTCGGCGTGCACGGAAGCAACTGTGAACAGGCGAGCAAGCCAGCCCAGTAGTCGGGCGCGAACGCCGCAGCGAGCACGGGTAGGAAACTGCTCACTCAACTCAGTGAGCTTGTGGGCCCAGCGAGCACTGCGCGGCTCAGTGGCCAATGGCTCACGGAACCGGCGCGCCTGAACTCCGTCGCGACGAGGAGACATCATGCCGCTCCGTCCGTCACGGCAGTTCGCGCGCTCCGCGACGGGGAGTACGACTCATCGAGGTCCAAGTCCGGCACCGTCAACAAGATGCGGTCCAACGCTTCAGCCGTCCACAGCGCCAGTCGACCGAGCGGGCTACGCATTGTGTTCCCCTCCAGCAATTGACCTGTGTACCGTTCCGATCGTTGCCGGTCGACAGGGCGGTGTCATCGATGCTGACAGCTATTTAGACTGCCCGCCATCACTATCGGCGCCATACCTGCCACCTGGAAGACCCTGATTCGCGGGACGCACCGGCGCAGTTCACCCGACGCCGTTGGTTACGGGGTCGACGGGGTCGTCGAACTCTCGGTGCTCTTGAAGGAAGCCGACGACCATGGAACACACGGCGACGATTCGCCGTCCGTCGGCCTTCGTGGACTACACGGCTTCACCGACGAGAATCGTTGCAAGACCTCGGCGCTGACTAGTCGATAGGCACGAGTCATCAATCTGTGCCTGAGTCGCTTAGCCGCGTCGGTCAAAGACTTCATTGAGTGCCAAGCTCTTTGCTGCAGCGATGAAGGCCCGAGCTGCGATGGATCCGGGGGTTGTCGCGTTGATGGCGATGGCCATCTGTGCCCGGGTGTCCGGTTCGACCAACCGGGCGATGCTCGTAGTGCCGACCACCGGCATAGCACGTAACCAGGTCTGCGGCACAATCGTGGCCCATTCGCCGGCCCCAACAAGTGCGTAAAGAGAAGCACACGAGTCGGTTTCGATCTGCGGTTTCGGCTGGACGCCGGCTTGCGCGAAAGCCTTGTCAATGATCTGGCGGATCCGCATGTCCGACTTCAGCAACGCCAGTGGCATCTGGGCGGCGTCCGCCCATGTCATAGCGGCGTTGCGCGGTATCAGTCGCTCGTCAGAGGCCACAACGACGTACCGTTCTTCATACAGCGGCACGATGTGCAAGCCCGCGTCGTCGTCGTCGTCAAAGTGAGCGATCGCCGCGTCGAGCTCGAACTCCCGTAGTCGGCGACGGAGTTCTGATGCCGACAACCGGGATTCGACACGAACTCTTGCGAGCGGTGCGCGGCACAAAACGCGGCGACGGGCTGGGCGAGGCTGGTCGACGCGGTGGGTTCCACGCCGAGTCGAAGTGTCCCGCTGATGCCGGACTGAACGGCAGCCAACTCGGTCTTGAACCCGTCCTTCTCGGCCAGGATGCGTCTTGCCCAGACGGCTAGCCTCGATCTTTCGTGGTAAGGCCCTCGAAGTTGTGATCGCGATTGATCAGGGTCACTCCCAGTTCACGCTCAAGCTTCGCGATCGACGCGGACAACGCCGGTTGCGACACGTAGCAGGCCTCGGCAGCGCGCGCGAAGTGCCTCTCCCGAGCGACCGCGACAAAGTACTCAAGCTGGCGAAACTGCATGCACTGCCTCCTCGTTCGCGAGCGCCGCAGCCAATCCTGCGAGCTTTATGACAGGCGCGAACATAGGTGCGTGGAGCACTAGAAGGGCCGCGACCGGCCCGCCGCAGATCCGGCCGACTGGCCGTCCCTCGATTTCGCGGCCGCGGCTCATCAATGATGAAGTATTGAGTGGTCGCATACCACCGATCACCTCCCTGCCCCCTTACACGGACATCTGTTGTTCTCGATGACGAAGTCCCCGCACATCGAGGGTTCGTCGCTAACCGGAAGAGCGCTCACCGGTCAGTAAGTAGTCGCTGAGCTTCGTGCGATCGAGCGAGCCCTTAGCGGTAAGTGGCAGCTGGTCTGCGAAGGTAACGCCTTCGGGCACCTCGAACGGCGCGAGATAGTGCTGGCAATACGAAGTCAGGTCGGCCACCTCCAGGTCAGAGCCTCTGGCGCGCACGATGATTGCACGGACACGTTCGCCGTACAGCGGGTCAGGGATGCCGAACACCGCGACCTGGTCGACCCCGGGATAGGACATGAGGACGTCTTCGACATGTTCGGGCGAGATCTTCTCGCCGCCCCGGTTGATCAGCTCCTTGATGCGCCCTTGCACGGCAAGGTTTCCATGGCCATCGACGGTCCCCAGGTCCCCGCTGCGCACCCAGCCGTCGACGAACGTGCCCGCGGTGGCGTCGGGATTGCCGAGGTACCCGCGCACAACGGTCGCACCGCGCAACCAGATTTCACCCGTGATGCCGGCAGGACACGTCGCCCCGTTGTCGTCGACAATCCGTACCGACAAGCCGGTTGGTGTGCCGACCGTATGTAGCCGGGCGTACGCGTCCGAGGCCGGGAGAACGCTGCTGGCTTGGTGTGTGGTCTCAGTCATGCCGTACGCCGCCAGCACTGGCGCGTTGAACGTCGCCTCTATCCGCCTCGCCATGGCGGGGGAAAGCGGTGCGCTGCAGCTGCGGATGAAGCGGAACTGACCTCGGTAGCCGCCGCCACGATCGGCCGAGGCATGCTCGACCAGTATCTGATGGATCGTCGGCACGGCGGTGTACCACGTGGCGCCCACCGTGGCGGCATCGTCCCAGAACGTGTGCGCCGAAAACCTACCGCGCGCCGGCAGCAGCACCGCGCCGCCGGTACTGAGCGTGGACAGCAAGGTGGCGATCAAGCCGTGGCCGTGAAACAGCGGCATGACAGCGACGGTCGTATCGGAAGGATTCAGCTGGTAAGCGTCGGCGATGCCGTCGATGGCAGCGGCGAGGTTGACATGGGTCCAGGCCAGTAGTTTGGGCATACCCGTGGTGCCCGAGGTGAACATGATCAATGCGTCGTCCTCGGTCAACCCCGACAGTGGGCCAGTGACGGCGCGGGCTGAATCGGTCGCGACCAAGAGCATCTGCAGTTTCGAGTGGGCACTGCTCGGTGGTGCTGTGCGCAGGTGCCACTGCGGACAGTTTCCGTCGCTGGCGCGCTCCGGCTGCGGGGCGTCGGTCAAGAGGACGCGGGCGCCGATCCGATCGACCCGCGCCCGCCGCTCGGCCCACGGCAACGTCGGATCGAGCGGCGCGACGACGAGGCCGGCGCGCACGGCGCCCAGTAGTGCGACCACCAGTTCGATGCTGTTGGATGCCTGTAGTGCGACCACATCACCGGCGCGAAGTCCACGGCGAAGTAACGCGGCGCTGTGATCAACGACGAGCTGTGCGAGATCCGCGTATGTGATGCGGCGGCGTTGCGCACCGATGACCAATGCCGTTGCCCCGGGAGTTGTTTCGGCAACGCCGTCGATGATGTGGCCCAGTCTCCACGATGCGGCGCCGCGGTCGACCACCGTGTTGTTTTGGTGATCAGCGATTCTCATGTCATTCCTCCGATCGGGTTTGCGGCTCAGCGTCATCACCGGCGCAGAGAACAGGCCAAAGTAGTTACGTGGCGCCACCCGCGTACGGGAAGTAGTCGACCTGCGGCGGTGCATCATAGATCTGGGCGTTTCCAGGTGACTGGCATTCGTTTTGGGTGCCGCCCAGGCTCATGCACGACTGTTGAGCCTCGGTCGGATCGGTCGGAGCCGCGGCCGAGCTGGCGGCGGTCGTAGCCGGGCTTGGCGCGGCCATTGCCGTCGGTGCGAGCGCAATCGCCGCCGCGGTCAGCGCAGCCGCGATGCAGGTCACTGTGAACTTCATTGTGTGCTCCTTTTCGGGTCCGGCGATATGTGCATTCACCATGTCGCGTGAGTGAGCTCGTGTCGTCACCGCTAACACCCAACGACACTCCTGGCCAGCTGGAATCTGTGCCTGCCGTGGCCGGCCCCGGCGCGGTGTGGATGGATGCCGGTCGAGTCGGTCACCAGGGTCGCGCTTCTGCTTGACCTACCCGCTGACATCCGTGTGGCGATCGGCCGCCCGGCTACCGGTCTGGATGGGTTTCGCCGCACCCATGTCGATGCCCTAACAAACGCAACGGATGTTGTGTCGGCTCGTTTCGTCCTGGCCGGTCGCACGATACGACGACATCCAACTCGTGGCCTTGATGACAACCGATCCCAATCTGGGCGGCGAGTTCGTGGCGGACATCCTGGGGCATTTCGTTGGTGCCGACGAGGATCTCACGAAGCGCTTTCAGGAGGTCCTGAAGTACGGCCGCGCATCAGGCGTGCAACTGGGCGACTACGGCATCCCGCAGTGCACCAGATCCCTTTGGCGCCAAAGAGATCCGCATCAACAGCATCGACGAGTTCGAGAACGCATTAAAACAATCCCTGAGCGATCCCGGAATTGCCATCATCGACGCGCCCGCCGACTACACCCGCAACACCGACCTCTTCGCGCAGCTGCATGTAGCGGACTTGTATGTCTCAGCGAGTGGCACGTGCACGCCCGGCCGGCAGCTTCCGTTGAATTGCGGCCGCACAGGTAGATACATTACTTAGCGGTGTCCGCCGTGACCCCCGCCGCCAAAGCCGCCGCCGTGAAAGCCGCCGCCAAATCCGCCGCCAAATCCGCCGCCGCCTAACAGAAAGGCTTCGCCCCCATAGGGATAGGCCTGAGCCGGGCCTGGGGAGTCATCGATCTGAACGTTGCCAGGCGACTGGCAGATGGTTCCTCCTCCACTGCCCGCACACGATTGATCGGTCGAAGCTGCCGAGGCAATCGGGGCGGCGATGATCGCTGACGCGGCGGCCCCGGCCGCCAGAAGCGACGCGATGTAGGTCAGTTTGCACCTCATGGTGATCCTCCTCAATTTGGATGGTTCGTTGCACAATTCAGGGTGCCGAGTCGATCAACCCGTGTCGTCACCGCTGACACCCATTGACAGCCCCAGGCAGCTGGAATTTGGGCTCACCGGTCATGATCACCGGCTTATCAGAGCAGAAAGGCATCGAGAAGCAGTGTTCTCGGAGCCGACGGACGCGTGGGCGTGAAGCGCAATCAGCCGGGTATCACCGGTAGGGTCACGGAGGACGGGTGCTCGCCGTCATGCAGTACGGTCTGGGCCGCGGTGTGAGTAGCCGAGTCCGCTCCGAACGGTGCGCCGGTGTTGGGGTTCGCTGCGAACTGAGGGTAGTCGCTGCTGGAGATTTCCAGCCGGATGCGATCGCCTGATCCGAATTCGTAGCTGGTTGGCCAGACGTGGATTTGATACTCGTATGGGCGACCCGGCGTGGTCGGTGTGGGGTCTGACAGCGAGTCCCGGAAGGAGGTACGCACGATTCCGTTGTTCAGGTTGATCACCTGGCCATCGGGCTTGACGACCGTCAGCTTTGCTGTGAAGTCTGTATCCGCAGAAGTGGATTGGGCCCAGAGTCGCACGGTCACCGGGCCCGTCACCTCGGTGTCGTGGTCAACTGGCGCGCTGGTGTAGACGAGGACGTCGGATCGTTGCTCGACGGGTGACTGGTCGTACGGTCCCTGCGGGCCGGATTGCGCACCGCAGCAGGAGTGACCGCCTAGGCTGGGCGCCGGGAATGCGGGGTCGTAGATGTAAGTGTCCGGCGACTGGGCGCCGGGCGCGGCGGATACGAGTTGTCCCTTGCGGTCTTCGATTCCGCCCGGCCCCGACAGATAGAACGTCGTCCACTTTGTCTGCGGCAGAGGCCAACTCGTGGCGGACTTCCATGCGTTGGCACCCATGACGAAGTAGTCGACCCGGGGTTTCCCAGCGACGTCGTTGTTCTGTCCCTTCAGGAAGTGGTCGAACCACGCCAGCATCAGGTCGTTGATAGGACTGTCGCCGACCGCGCCGATGTCCTTGAGCAGCGGCGCAGGGGATGAGTTGGGTCTTCCCCAGTTGACGTGATCCCACGGCCCGATGACGAGGCGCTGATTTTCGCGGGCCAGCTCGGTGCCACCGTCGGCCACCATGCCGGCGAAATTCTCGGTGCCGCCCGCGAGGAAGGCGTCATACCAACCTTCGAACTGAAGCACCGGCACCGTCACCGACGGGTAGCGCTCCCTGATGCTGTAGTGCCGCCAGAAGTCGTCATCCGTGGAGTGCCGGATCCAGTCGAAATACCACGGTGCTACCGCGGGGTTCTCAGGTTGCATCGGAGGCAAGTCCTTGAACGGGCGGAAATCCATCCACCGGGTTGGATCGGCTGCCGCCGCCTTCAGTTGCGTAACGGTGGCTTGGTCGTTGCGGTTCTGGGCGGCCGAGGTCGCGAGCCCGATTGCCCACGGCTGCACGAACGCCAACCTGAACTCACCGCCCTCGTATGTCCACCCGTCGTAGTAGTCCGAGGCGGTGTTGGCCGGCACGATCGTCGTAAGGTGCGGCGGCGTGGTCGTAGCGGCGAGCCACTGAGTGGCGCCGACGTACGACGAGCCATACATCCCAACCTTTCCGTTGGAGCCAGGCAGCGCCGATGCCCACTCGACGGAGTCGTAACCGTCCTGCATGTCATGGGTGAACTCGCTGAACGTGCCGCCCGATGCGCCCTGGCCACGCACATCCTGAATGACCACCAGATAACAATGTGAGGCGAACCAATCCGGCGGCTGGTAACGCGATCCGGCTTGTGCGCCGGATTTGCCGTACTGAGTGCGCATCAGGATGACGGGCACTTGGTCGTTGGTGTGGGGCCGGTAGACATCGGCGCGCAACACGGTGCCGTCGCGCATCGTGGCGGGCACATCGGTCTGTTTGGTGACGGCGCACGGGCCGCGTCCGGCGCTGGCCGGGAACGGTCTGGACACGCTGGCGGAATGCTCGCTGCATCCACCCACAGCGACCACACAGGCCGCAGCTACAGCGCAGAGCCGGATGGCGACGGAACGCACGTCACAACGTTAGTGCCCGTGTTGACGACGCGACCCTGCCGTGGTCGTACGACGCGTCCAGCAAGCCAGATGCTGCGGCCCTAGGGACCCGCCCGGCGGTTCGTCAACTGCTCCTGTGGGACCGGACGACGAACAACTCGCATTCACGTCGTACTCCCGGTGGCGCGCTCAGCACCATGTCCGGACTGCGACGCAGGGTCGAGCCTGATAATTACATCTTGACGATCACAGTGCCGATTTTTCCGGGGCGGTTGACGTGTTGGACCGCGTCGGTGATCTGGTCGAGTGAGTAGGCGCCGGCAACGTCGAACTCTGCGGGCTGGGAGGTGGCCAGCGCGCGTGCACTGGCGATATCGGAGGCCCGTCGTTCGGGTGCCGTGCCAGTCAACCAACGGCCGATGGTCAGGCCGCGCAGCCCTATTTCGCCGCCGAGCAGGTTCGAGGCGTGCAGCGGGATGTTTTCTTGGGCTATCTGTCCGTAGGTGATCAGGGTCCCCCCGGCTGACAACAGCGACATCAGGTCGGCTGCGATCGTGCCGCCAACCGGATCCAGTGCGACGGGGATGGGTCGGCCGTCGGCCACGGTGCGGACTTGTTCTACCCAGTCGGGGTTGTCGGTCGATATGACAGGCACGATCGGATACCGCTCAGCGAGCGCTTGGGCGCGGGCCGCGCTGCGCACCACACTGATGGTGGC
>DASQCE010000659.1:0-6956 GCA_035634855.1 Mycobacterium sp. | reverse complement strand
GACGATGTGCTGCAGCGTTATCCGGAAGTTGCGTCGGCGGTGTTCGACGCCTTCAGCGAGGCCAAGCGCCGATATGTAGCCCAGCTGCGGGACGGCGCCGCGTCCAGCGATACGGACCGGATGTATAGCCGGGTGCTACAGATCACCGGCGGCGATCCACTCCCCTACGGCGTAGAGCCCAACCGCCCGATGCTCGAGCAGCTCATGGAGTTTGCAATCGCCCAGCGGATTCTGACCCGGCCGGCCGACATCGACGAGCTGTTCGTCGCCTAGGCGCCCACGGCCTGCGGGACGATCAGCTCGCGCAGGGCAACACTGCTGTCCGCCGCCGCTTCGGCCGGAATCGTCGCGCCCTGGGTGAGTGCTTTTCGCACCGCCATATAGTCACCGGCCTGGTTGACCGCGTCCACCGCGAGGAGTGCGCCCTCTCGGTAGTACAGCACCGAGAACGCCTCGCCTTCGATGTCGCCGCGGACCACGTGTTGATCGTGGCCACCTGACAAGCCGGCGATCTGAAGCTTGAGGTTGTACTGATCCGACCAGAACCACGGCACGGAATCGTTCGGCTCGCTCTGGCCTGCCAGGGTCGCGGCGGCGGTCTTGGCCTGGCTGATGGCGTTCTGAACCGACTCCAACCGCACCTGGCCGCGGCCGGTGAGCGGATGGGGCTGAACCGTGCAGTCGCCCGCGGCGACGACGGTCGGATTGCTCGTCCGGGCGTGCCGGTCGACCACAATGCCGCCTTCGCACTCGAGGTTCAACTGCCGGGCCAGCTTGGTGCGGGGCACCACGCCGATGCCCACGATCACAAGGTCCGCGGGAATCCAGGTGCCGTCCGACAGCTCGACCGCCTGCACGCGATTGTGCTCGCCTGCCAGGCATGTCACCCTGGTGTCGAGACGGACCTCGACACCGCGGCGGGAGTGCGCGGCTCGGTAGAACTCCGATACCACCGGCGCAACCGCACGGCCGATCAAGCGGTCAGCGGCTTCGACGACGGTTACGGACTTTCCCTGCGCGCGGGCGACGGCCGCGGCCTCAAGCCCGATGAACCCGCCGCCGATCACCACGACAGACTCGGCGTCTGATTGGAGTCCGCGCAGAAGCGTCGCGTCATCGGCGGTGCGCAGGTACGTCACGCCGTCCAGGTCGGCACCGGGCGCCTCCAGGCGGCGCGGGCGGGCACCGACGGTCAGCGCCAGCCGGTTGAAGGTCAGCACTTGGCCACTCTTTGTGCGCGCCGATCCTGACGGACCCCCGTCGGTCAGCTCGAGTGTCTCAATCCGTTCGCCCGTTACAAGCGAAATATCGCTGCCGGTCAGGACTTCCGGTGCGCGAAGCCACAACTGCTCGAGCTCGGCACTGCCCTGAAGATAAGCCTTCGACAGCGGAGGCCGTTGGTAGGGAGCGTGCGGCTCTTCGCCGATCAGAGTGATCGGCCCGGTCTCACCGACGTCGCGCAGCGAGACCGCGAGCTGCAGGCCGGCCTGGCTGGCGCCCACAATCAGTGTGCCCGCGTCCACGCTCACTGCTCCTCGGGTATCTGCACCGTGAGCCCGTCGAGGTCCTCGGTCACCTTTATCTGGCAGGACAGCCGGCTGGTGTCCCGACGGTCGGCCACGCCCAGGTCCAGCAGGTCGTCCTCCATGTTTTTGGCGCCGCCGACGCTGGCGGAGAACTCATCATCGACGTAGACATGGCAGGTGGCGCAACTGCAGTTGCCGCCGCACTCGCCGATGATGCCGGGGATGCCGTTGCGCACGGCCGCAGCCATGACCGACTCACCGACGGTGGCGTCCACGACACGCTGAGCGCCGTCAAGGGTGATGAAGACGACCTTCGGCATGCTATCTCCCCGGGATAATCTGATGGTCTTACCATTCTACCTTAACTGACGAGGTATCCGATACTCAAGTGCTCTCGGCGTTCTGATGGTGTTACCATAAGGCCATCATCTGGATGTTGCGAGCTCTAGGACCGGACACATGCGCATCGCGATCGCAGCCGACCACAACGCCGTTTCGATGAAGTCGCGCCTTGGGGCGTGGCTGAACGAGCGCGGCCATCAAATCAACGATCGCGGAGTCAACGACCCCGGTGAGATCGCGGACTACCCACCGCTGTGCGCCGACGTCGGGTTCCGAGTGGTCAACGGCGCCGACGACTTCGGCGTGATCCTCGGCGGCAGTGGCTGTGGTGAACAGATAGCGGCCAATAAGATTCCCGGGGTGCGGGCCGCGCTCTGCCACTGCGTGTTCACCGCCGAGATCGCGCGGGCCCACAACGATGCCAACGTCCTGGTGATGGGGGCGAAGGTGGTCGCCCCAGATCTGGCCGAGCGCATCTTGGAGGTGTGGCTGGCCACGCCCTTCAAGGGCGGCCGCCACCAGTTGCGGGTGGATCAGATCAACGCGCTCGAGCGCGGGGAGTCGCTCGTATGAGCCGCATTCTGGTGCTGCTGCGCCACGGCGAGAGCACGGCCAATGCCGATGAGGTGTTCGGCGGCTGGCTCGATTTCCCGTTGACAAACCGCGGCCGCGATCAAGCCGCCGCCGCGGGCGGGCTGATCCGCGAAGCCGGCATCGAGCCGGGCGCGGTGCACACGTCACTGCTGACCCGTGCCATGGACACCGCCGATATCGTTGTCGCCGAGGCACGTTCGGCTAACCTGCCGATACGACGCAGCTGGCGCCTCAACGAGCGCCACTACGGCGCGCTCCAGGGCCGGCGTCGCAGCGACGTCCGCAGGGAGTTCGGCGCTCAAATCTATGCCGACTGGCGGCGTTCCTATCACCTCGCACCACCTGCAATCGGATCCGATGATCCCGACCATCCGCGCCGTGACCCCCGCTACGCCGCGCTGCCTGCGCATGAGCTGCCCTGCGCGGAGTCCCTTGCTGCGGTGCGCCGACGACTGGTGCCCTACTGGCAGGATGCGATCGCCGCCGACCTCGCCTCCGAACACCCCACACTTGTCGTGGCGCACGGTAATTCGCTTCGTGCGCTGTGCATGCATCTCGACGGCTTGACGCCACACGAGGTCAGCTCGCTGCACATCCCCACCGGTGTGCCGCTGCGCTACGACCTCGACGACACGCTAACGCCGCTGGTTCCCGGCGGCGTCTACCTGGATCCGGCGCGCGCGGCCGCCGGCATCGCCGAGGTGGCCGCCCAGGGCACCCGCTGACTCACCCTCTGGAAACAGATGCGCGATCCGCTGCGTGGTGCGTCGCGCCGTGGCCGTGGTTGTGGCGCCGCCGACGGCGAATACCGTCAGCCCGAAGCCGACGATCACCCACAGCGCCGGGCGGCTCGCCGCGATGAAGTCGGCGCCGATCATGCCCGAAATGTGTGAGCTCAGGATCGATCCGACGATCGCGACGCCGAGGCTGGTGCCGATATTGCGACTGGTAGTCGCGACGGCGGCGGCTACGCCGGCATGGCTGCGGGGCATCCCCGACACTGTGGTGTTCGTGATCGGCGCATTGACCACACCCTGTCCGACACCGAAGGCGAGATAACTGGCCAGCACGAAAACCAGAGCGGTGTCGGCGGTGACGAACAACAGCATGATCGCGCCCATGCAGATCATGGTGCCGGCAAGCAGCAGCGACGGCCTCGGCCCGTACCTACCTACGACCCGCCCGGAGATCGGAGAACAGATCAGTACGCTCAGTCCGAGCGGCAGGGTGCACAGACCGGCCTGCAGCGGCGAAAGCCCGCGAACCGTTTGCAGATAAAGCGTATTGAGGAAGAGGAAGCCGGCGAATGCGCCGAACGCACTGATCGCGACCAGCGTGGCGCCGGAGAACGGCACACTGCGGAAGAAGCGCAACTCGATCAGCGGGTCGGTGCGCCGCGGCTCGTGGATCAGCAAGGTGGTCAGCGCAACGGCGCCGAGGGCGAACAGCGAAAGTGTTTGCACCGAAAGCCAACCGGCGCGGGGCGCCTCGATGATCGCATAGATGCAGCTGGCCAGCAGCACCACCATCGCCAGCTGACCGAGCGGGTCAAACCGTCGCGGGTGGGGCGACCGGGACTCGGGAAGGAACAGCGCCGCGGCCGTCAGCGCCACAGCGCCGATCGGCAAGTTGATCCAGAAGATCGCCCGCCAGTCGACGAACTCGACGAGCATGCCGCCCACAAGTGGGCCGAGTCCGATGCCGATGCCCAAAACGCCACCCCAGATGCCGATCGCACGGGCGCGTTCGCGCGGCTCGGTGAAGACGTTGGTGATTATCGACATGGCCACCGGATTGAGCATCGAGCCGCCCAGCGCCTGCACCATCCGAAAGGCGATCAGCCACCCGACCGACGGTGCGAGGCTGCACAGCAGCGATCCGCTGACAAAGATCGCGAGGCCGGTCTGGAACGTGCGCCTGCGCCCGACGCGGTCGGCGGTCGATCCGGACACCAGCAGGAAACTCGCCAGCACGACGACGTACGCGTCGATGGTCCATTGCAATCCGGAGATCGGGGCACCGAGATCCGCGCTGATCGACGGCAACGCGACGTTGATGATCGTGGTGTCCATGCTGACGATCAAAAGGCTCATACAGCAGATGCCGAGCACCAGGAACTTTCGGCGACCGCTCACACCGGCGATGGTAGTCGTGATGGGCTGATGGACCAATTGTCGAGCCTTTCTGCCCGCGAATTGACAGACGTGCCGCGGGCATAGTCAGGTATTCGCCGTGGACTGGCTTTTCCTCGCTGGGGCGGGCGTGCTCGGCGGCCTGACGGGCAGCATCGCGGGCCTGGCGTCGGTGGCCACCTACCCCGCGCTTCTGCTCGTCGGACTCCCGCCGGTGACCGCCAACGTCACCAACACCGTCGCGCTGGTGTTCAACGGCGTGGGATCGGTATGGGGATCGCGGCCCGAACTCGAAGGCCAGCAGAAGTGGATCATGCGCATCGCCCCCGTCGCGGTCCTCGGCGGCGCGGCAGGCGCGGCGCTCCTGCTGTCGACGCCGGCGGAAGGTTTCGAGAAGGTCGTGCCGATCCTTCTCGGCCTCGCGTCGGCCGCGATCCTGCTGCCGCGACGAGGCAATCGGCGAGTCCGCGTCGCTGACCACCAACGCCATACCGCCGGGGTGCTACTCGAATCGACCGCGATCTTCCTGATCTGTATCTACGGCGGTTATTTCGGCGCCGCGGCCGGTGTGCTCCTCCTCGCGCTCTTACTGCGTGCGGGCCACGCCACGCTCGCGCACGCCAACGCGGGCAAGAACGTGATCCTCGGCATAGCCAACGGTGTCGCCGCGATCATTTTCGCGTTTCTCGCGCCCGTGCACTGGCCGGCGGTCTTGGCCCTCGGCATCGGATGCCTGATCGGCTCGCGGCTCGGCCCGATCGTGGTTCGCCACGCTCCTGCGGCGCCGCTACGCGCCGTGATCGGTGTCGCAGGCCTCGCGCTCGCCGTCAAACTCGGTATCGACGCTTACGTGTAAGGCCGCTGCGCGCGCCAGAACCCGGCTGCTGTAACCCGTGGGCTTCAATCGAATGGGTTGTCGCCCTTGGCTACTCGCGTGCCGATGTCGATCAGGTTCTGCGCACTCGAATGCAGTCGCTCCCCGGCATCTCTGCTTGCCTGCCCGACCAGATAACGCGACCAGGTGCCCTCGATGACGATGCCCAGCTTGAAACACGCCATCGCGACATACCAATCCAGACTCGACGATTCCCGACCGCCGGCCGCCAGGTACGCGTCGAGCAGTTCGCGCCTGCTGGCCAGCCCGCCGAGCGCGGCGAGCTCGCCACCGGCAGTGATCATGTTGGTCTCCAGCGGCCAACAGATCAGCATCCAACCCAGGTCCAGCAGCGGGTCGCCGACAGTGCACATCTCCCAATCGACGAACGCGGCCAACTCGGGCCTGTCGCGGCGGAGCAGCACGTTGCTCAGATGCGGGTCGCCGTGCATGATTCCCGGCTTCCCATCTTGAGGCCGGTTGGCTTCCAACCACCCGGCCAGCTCGGTGACGGCCAGCGATTCGGGCGAATAGCGCTCGTGCCGATAGCTTTCCAGCAGCCGCAGAAACTGCGGAACCTGGCGCTCCAGAAACGAGCCCGGCCGCTTGAGCTCCGCCAGCGGACTGCCCTCCCACTCGACGTTGCCGAGCTGGGCGAGACTGCCCGCGTACGACAGCCCGACCTGATGCCGCCAGTCGGCGTTACGGACGTACGCCTCGTCCATGCTGTCGCCCGGGTTGAAGCCGTCGACCTCCTCCATCAGGTAGAACACCACGCCGAGGACAGCGAGATCGTCACAGCCCGCGATGAAGCCAGGGTGCGGCACCGGTGTGCCTGCCAGCGTTCGCAGCGCCGCGATCTCCCGCAGCATGGTCTTGTCGCTTGTCGGCCGCGGGTGAACCGGTGGGCGCCGCAGCACCACCGGACGCCCGTCGATGCGCACCCGCACCACGATGTTCTGCGTCCCGCCAGTCAGCGGCTCGACACCGGTGACCTCAGACCCGAGACGGCGCTGTCGCACCCAGCGCTGCAGCGCAGCCTGGTCGTCGTCGTTCAGGGTCGGCAGGCGCTGCGCGTCGTCGGGCATGCCGACATCGTGTCAGGCCTTGCGCGCCGTCAGCAGCAGGTACTCCCATTCCATGGAGCTGGATATTGCTGGTGTCCGGCGGCGACCCTGACTTTTGGCCCACTCCGGAGACGCCACCGCAGGCCGCCAAGAGCAAAACGACAGCCACCACTGACCACGCCCTGATTCGCATCGGCAAACATTAGCGGTCAAGATCAGAAATGGCTGAACGGCGACCGGCTCAGTCGAGAATTCGTCGGGCGACGTTGGTAGTGATCAAGTCGAGAAGCTCGTCGCCGCGGCCGGCCAGGATGGTCCTGATCGCGTACAGCGAGAAACCCTTGGCCTGCTCGACGGTGATCGCGGGCGGTATGGACAGTTCCTGACGCGCCGTCACGACGTCGACGAGGGCTGGTCCGTC
>DASQCE010000658.1:0-7756 GCA_035634855.1 Mycobacterium sp. | reverse complement strand
CAGGATTTGATCTCGCGGCGTGCGTCGAGCGATGGGCGCAGTTGCCACTGGTGTTCCAGCCTGGCGGCGAATGGAACTATTCGGTCTCTTCGGACGTGCTCGGCAGGCTGGTCGAAGTCGTGTCCGGGCAACAGCTTGATGAGTTCTTCAGACAGCGGATCTTCGCCCCGCTCGGCATGAACGACACATCGTTCGGCACCGAGCGCGAGAATCTCGCGGCACTGTACGTGCCGCAGCCGGGATGAGAAAGGCGGTCCGGCACGACGCGTTCGGCGAGGTCGGCCACGGCCAGCCCGACTGCCTGTCGGGCGGCGGCGGCTTGGTGTCCACGGCCGCCGACTACCACCGGTTCACCCAATTCCTCTTGCGCCGGGGCGAGTTGGACGGGATGAGGTTGCTCAGCCCCCGCACCGTCGCGCTGATGACGAGCAACCACCTTCCCGGCGACGTAGATCTCGAAGCCTATGGGCGGCCGCTGTTCGCGGAGATGCCGTTCAACGGCTTCGGGTTCGGGCTCGGCTTCTCGGTGCTGAAGGATGCGGTGAAGGCCAAGACGCTGTCGAGTGCGGGCGAGTTCGCTTGGGGCGGGGCGGCCAGCACCGCCTTCTGGGTCGACCCGGCCGAGGAGCTGACGGCCATGTTTTTCACCCAGCTGCTGCCCTCCAGCACCCACCCCATCCGCCAGCAGTTGCGCCAGCTCGTCTACCAAGCGCTCGTGGCCTGATCCTTCGCGCTGCCGACCACCTGGAACGGGATGCTGGACATGACGGACGACATAGTCGGCTTCCGGCGTGAGCGAAGCGACAGCAATAAAATTCGCTAGCCGGCGGTTGCTGATGTCGAATGTAGAGAGAAAATTCTCCTCTGGCACGGAAGGTTCCCATGCTCACCGATATTGCGGCCGTGGTTGTGTCGATTGCTGTGGTGGCCGGCCTGTGCTTGGCGCTTCACGGATGGTTCAGGTTGTCGATTAACCGGTTCAACAGCGTGGCCGCCAAGGACGTGCTGGCCGCGTGGGATGCCAAGTTGGCGAAGGTGTCGGCGGACGACCGTGAACTGCTGCGCGCTCAGCCACCGGTCGCGGTCTTGGAAGCCCTTGTAGCTTTGCCGTCCCAGCGGTCACGTCGATTTCAGTTGAGCTACATCCGGTAAGTCGCGGCGGTCGCGAGGACCTCGCGAGCCGCGTCCGCCGATAATTGCGCGGCGATGTCGACTCCGCGGGCCACTAGCTCGTCGCAAATCACTTCTACCGCCATCACGGCGGGCCTGACGCCGTGTTTGGTCAAATCCCGCACCAGACCCAGCGTGTCGCCGTAGCCCTTCCCGGGGGGCAGCCGATGGCCCAGCGACTCCGCGCGTAGAGGCTCCATCGGCTGCGCCCGGACGTCGCACAGCTGCACCGACACGATCCGCTCCGCAGGCACGTCAAGGAGGTCGGCGACCTGCTGTCCGGCCCGTGACCAGTGCCAGCCGTCGATGATGAGGCCGGCGTTGGGTACCCCCTGCACGATCCGCCAGGCCGTCGCGAGGTCGGGGACGCCGCTGTAGGGCATGAACTCCAGCGCAATGGTCAGGTCGGTGCCCGCGCGCTCACAGAGGGCGGCGAACTCCTCGCCCACGACGTCCAGCGGGAGCTTCTCCAGCAGCCCGGCGTTGAGGTGCCGTACGCCGAAAGCACGCGCCATGTGGAAGACGGTTCGCTCCTTGGCCTGCTGTGCCGCGTCGCGGTCGGCCGCCGTGCCCCAACCCGTGAGGTACTCGACTTCGAGGATCCGCACCCCGTGCTGCTCGGCTATGGCGAGCATCGCGGCGTCATCGAGGCCGGCGGCCCAGTAGTTCTCCGCGCGTAGCCCGATGCCGTCGTATCCCGCGGCGGCGGCGGCGAGTACCCGCTCGCCGAACTCGACTTCGGTGCCGAGCGTGTAGGAACTGACGACGAGCGGCGGTATATCGGTCATCGTCAGTTGCCGTCGTTCGGCGCGGGTGTGACGTCTTCGTACTCGGCGACACCTGCTGTGTGCCGGCCGGCGATGTAGCCGAAGGTCATCGCGGGACCGATGTTGATGCCGCCCGACGGGTAGTGCCCGCCCATCACGTTGGCCTGGTCGCTGCCTGCGGCGTAGAGGCCCGCGATGGGCTCGCCATCGCTGTTGAGCACGCGGGACATCGGGTCGGTCTTCAGGCCGGCAAACGTTCCGAAACTGCCGGGCAGCACCTTGATCGCGTAGAAGGGCCCCTTCTGGATCGGGGCCAGGGACGGGTTGGGCTTGTGTTCGGGGTCGCCGGAGCCCCGGTTGAATGCGCTTGTGCCGCGACCGAATTCGGGATCCTCTCCGAGGACCGCGTGGGTGTTGAACGCTGCGACCGTGTTGGTGAGTCCGGAGGGTTCAATGCCACATTGGCGCGCGAGTTCGTCGAGCGTCCGGGCGCGCTTGAGGTATCCCGATCGGACGTAGGGCCATACGGGAATGGGGAAAGGTTTCGACATGCCGAATGGGTAGCGGCGCTGGAATGCGTGGTCGCAGATCAGCCATGCGGTCACCTCTTCACCCGCCGGGGCGGTGGCGATCATTGCGGCGGTGAACTGGTAGTAGCCGTCGGCTTCGTTGACGAACCGCTTGCCGTTGGACAGGACGGCGATAAGTCCCGGCTTTCCGCGGTCAACGATGTGTGGGTAGGTGCCGACCCGTCCGTTGCGGTAGGGCACCAGCGACACCGGACACCACGCGGCAGGAGATGCCAGCGACGTGTCGAGCAGCCCGCCTGCCGACTCGCCCAGCGATACGCCGTCGCCGGTCGTCTCGGCCGGCGCGAGCGTCCAGTGTTCCTCTCCGGTCGGGGTTCGCGGGAACAGCTCGCGACGACGCGCGATGTCGTTCGGGAAACCGCCGGCCGCGAGAAGAACGCTGCGCCGAGCGTTGACGGTGATCTCCCCGTCCGGAGCTGCCAGCACCGCGCCGGTGACGGCGCCGTCTTCGGTGCGTAACCGCGAGGCGGGCGTATTTACGAGCAGACGCACACCGAGGTCATCGGCCGACTTGGCCAGGCGGGCGATCAGGGCGGTGCCGTTGACCAGCCGCATGCCCTGCCGATTGGTCGCCAGGTCGAACGCGTGGAACATGATTCGCCAGCCGGCGTGGAAGAACCCCTTCACCGAGGTCGTCGCGTGCAGGAAGGCCTGCAGATCTGGGCCGGCCATGATGCCCATCCCGAGGAAGGACGTCTCGTACAACTGGGGTCGCAGTTTGGTGCGCAGTGCCTTCTTGATCCTTCGCATGTTGATCGGTTTGGGGCCGACAGATCGCCCGCCGGTGCCGGCTCCAGGCAGATCCCCCTGGATGTCGGCAATCCACGAGCCGGACACGAACTGCAGTGCAGTGCGGTTCTCGAAGAACGCCACCATGTGCCGTCCGTTTTCCAGCAGCGCCTCGACTCGAGGTTCGTCGTAGTTCTCACCGAGCGCGTGTTTCAGATAGGTGCGGGGCGAGTCGATGTCCTCGACGATCCCGTCGGCTTGGGACAGCGGGTTCAGCGGCACCCACATCCAGCCGCCCGACCAGGATGTGGCCCCTCCGAGGACAGACGCCTTCTCGGCCACAATGACCTTCAGGCCGTGGTAGGCCGCCGTCACCGCGCCCGACAGTCCGGCCGCGCCTCCACCGATCACCAGCAGATCGCAGACGAGGTTCTGAGACTGCCCATTCGCCGTCATGACACCTTCCCGCCCAACCACGTCTGAAAAACACTGCGCCGCTGCCAGTCCGGACGCGAGCACCGTTGAGGCGAGCGTGTCACAGCCCACTATGTTGCGTCCAACACTGAATCGGTCTCAGATGCAGATATCAAATGTCTTAATCGGCGGGGATCGGCAGTATCTCGTCAGCCACTTCTAGGACCGCGGCAAGTGCAGGAGACATCTTCTGGGGCGACCAGGCGATTCCGTGGTTCATGTAGGTGGCGTCACCCGTGAGCGGCACGAACACGGTGCCGGGCGGCGTTATGTCGGCGACCCCGGACGTCATCAGCGCGACGCCAACCCCCGCTGCGACCAGCATCAGGATCATGTACGGATCGGTGATTTCCTGCACCACCCGTGGCCGGAAGCCGGCGTCGACACAGGCGCGCATCGCGCTCTCTTGCAATGCTGAGCCGGCCGACAGCGGTGTGGTGACAAAGCCGTCGTCGGCGAGTTCGCGCAAGTCGATCTCCCGCTCGGACCCGAGCCTGTGGTCCAGCGGGAGCACGGCGCCGAAGGGCTCCCGGCGGATCAGTCTCGCTGTCACCGACGTGGACGCCACGGGCAACCCGACAAATGCCAGATCCAAGGCACCGCTTTCTAATTGACTGATCGCATCACGCGTCATCACACGCCCGAGCAGCGTCAACTCGATGTTTGGATAGCGTTGTCGCACTGTGCGAGTCAGAGGTGGCAGCGCTCGGTGGTTGAGTACTCCGGCGAAGCCGATCGTGACGCGGCCATAAACGTCGCCGGCGGACGCCCTGGTGGCTTGGCGTGCCGTTTCGACATCCTCAAGCACTCGGTAGGCGTGCGGCAGGAAGGTATGTCCCCCGGCTGTTAGGGCGACGCTCCGCGTGCTCCGCTCGAACAGCTGCACACCGATGTCCTTCTCAAGCTTGCGGATAGTCTGACTCAAAGGGGACTGGGCCATCTGGAGTCGTGAGGCGGCCCTGCCGAAGTGCAATTCCTCGGCGACCGCGACGAAGGCGTGTAACCAGCGAATTTCCATAGACTCTTCCTGCGGCGACGCTAGGACGTGTTCAGCGGTATGTCACAGACTGTGCACAATCAAGGACTCATCATCCTCGCTGACGACACAGTCGGACCTTTGATTGTCCAGGCCACTGCTGAATGTTTGCGTAGGTACGTCCGGCGTCATCGACGACCGTCAGGAGGCGCGACCGTGTCCGTACCCCGCGGAGTGGCTCTGCTAGTTGCGGGCGCGCTGTTCATGGAGATCCTGGACGCCACCATCATCACCCCGGCCATCCCGCTCATCGCTTCGTCGCTCGGGGTGGACGCGGTCGATGTCAGCATCGCGATCTCCGCGTATCTGGTGACCGTCGCGGTCCTCATACCAGTGAGCGGGTGGATGGCCGACCGGTTCGGAACCCGGAGGGTGTTCATCGCAGCAATCGCGGTGTTCACGCTCGCATCCGTCGGATGCGCGGCCAGCGTGTCGTTGCCGATGCTCGTCGCGATGCGCGTCGTCCAGGGAGTCGGCGGCGCGTTGATGGTGCCCGTCGGTCGCCTTCTTGTGCTGCGGTCAAGTGCGAAGGGCGACCTGGTCCGGGCCATCGCGTGGCTGACCTGGCCCGCCCTCGCAGCGCCCGTGCTCGCCCCGATTCTTGGCGGTGCGGTCGTCACCGTGGGCTCTTGGCGGTGGATCTTCATCGTCAACATTCCGCTCGGCATCATCGGATTCCTGTTGTCGTTGAGGCTGATCCGCGGCGAAGGCGTCCCAAGCCCGGCGCCGCTGGACTGGCGGGGGCTGGCACTGATGGGAGCCGGCATCGCCGCAGCGCTGATCGCCTTGGAACGCATCAGGGTGGCCGGCACCAACTGGCTGCACGTCGCCGTCGGTGGTGGCGTTGCGGTCGCCTTGCTTGTCACCGCGGTGTGGCATCTGTTGCGATATCGCTACCCGCTGATCGAGTTGCGGGTGCTGCGGGTGCCTACGTTGCGGGTTACCGCATCTGCGGGATCGCTGTATCGGATGGTGATCACGGCCGTGCCGTTTCTGCTTCCGCTGCAGTTCCAGCTGGCGTTCGGCTGGACCCCGCTGGTTGCCGGTCTGCTGGTGGCTGCGCTCTTCGTCGGCAACATCGCGATAAAGCCCGTCACGACGCCGTTGATGCGGCGGTGGGGGATACGCCGGGTGCTTCTGGTGAACGGTGTCTTGTCGGTGCTCTGCTTCGGGCTGTTGGCCTGCCTGAGCGCCGATGTACCGGTGGCATTGATCGCGGGCGTCCTGTTCGTCAGTGGGGCATTGCGTTCCATCGGGTTCACCGCCTACAACACCCTGGCGTTCGCCGACGTCGACTCCGGAGAACTGACACACGCCAGCACCCTCAATGCGGCGGTGCAGGAACTCGCCGCCGGACTCGGGGTCGCCGTGGGTGCACTTCTACTCGGCGTGTTCACACCGGTGAGTCACGCCGGGGGACAGGCGTACTCATGGACGTATCTCACATTGGGCCTGCTGATGATGCTCACCATCATCGAAACCCTCCGACTCCCAACGGATGCCGGCGCAGCGGTCACACGATAACTAGAGGTCTGGCGTTCGCGTCAGAAGAACTTCATGGTTGCGTCGAACGCACGGGCGGCTGCTTCGTCCACATCGAGCTGTCTGAACGCGGGATAGCTCGATTCGATGCCGAAGGGGCCGTCGTAGCCGATGGACTTCAGAGCCGAGATGAACCCGCTGACGTCGAGATCACCCTCGCCAGGCAGCAGCCGAGTATTCCGGGCATTCCACAAGAAGTTGTCGTGTACCCGCGGACCGTCGTTCAGTTGCACAGCGGCCACTGTTGTCACGTCCAGGTTGGTGATGGCTTCAGGGGTTGACCCGGTGTTGTAGAAGTGCCAGACATCGAGCAGATGACCCGCGTTTCGCGCGTCGACGCGTGTCAGCAGATCGCTCGCTGTCGGCACCGAGTTGATCCCAGACCATGCGAACGCCTCGACTGCGATGTTCAGTCCGAGATCGGCAACTGCCTCCGCGGCACTGTTCAGGCGCGTCCCGGCACCGTCGATATCCAGCGGGCCGCCAACGAAGTCACCCGAACTGAGATGATCACCGCCGCCGGTGGTTACGGCCAGTTCCCGCACCTTCTCCAGTGTCGCCCGGGTAGCCGATTCGGCCCCGGGAGCGGCCCAGCCGGCGAAGAACTCGATCTCACCGAGCTCCAGGTTGTTGTCCGACAGAATGTCGGCCACATCGGCGGCGTTGAGGGTCTTGAGATCGTTGAGATGGATGCCGATCCGTGCGAATCCGGCTGCCGAGGCGGCCTCGCACCGTTGTCGGAACGTGAATCTGGGTGGCTTGGCGAACCCGGCTCCGGCGAGGGTGACGTAGCTGGCCGTGAGTTTCGGGGTGCTCATCGCTTTGTCCTGACTCGGTTGGGCTGGACGTCGGCGTTCGCCGATCCCGTTCGCATGACGTGCTTGAACCCTGCGCCTTCTCGCCGACATACTCAACGCGTGAGTTCCATTAAGCGGAACACCTCATTACAGAGCGACGACTCGTCGACGTCGGTGGTTCGTCGACTTGCCGCCGTGCTCGACGCGTTCCGTGCCAAAGATGTGTATCTAGGCGTGAACGAAATCGCCCGCCGCACCGATCTACCGAAATCGACGGTGTCCAGACTCGTCAAGGAGATGCACGAAGCGGGCTTCCTCGAGCGCAAAGGCGAGAAAGTCGGGCTCGGGTTGCAGATGTTCGAATGGGGAGAGCGCGCCTCTCGGCGGCGTTCAGTGCGCCAGGTGGCGCTACCGTTCATGGCTGACTTGCGTGAAGCGATACATCAGACGATCCACCTTGCTGTGTTGGACGGCACCGAGGTGGTCTACGTGGAGATATTGCATCGCGAAGGCGCCCCGCGTCTGCCGTCCAGGGTCGGCGGCCGGCTGCCCGCACACGCAACCGGAGTGGGGAAGGCGCTGCTGTCCGCCTCGGATCCCGATGTGATCGATCGAGCGATCGCTGCCGGACTGGTGGCAGTGGGACCCCGG
>DASQCE010000657.1:0-4527 GCA_035634855.1 Mycobacterium sp. | reverse complement strand
GCGAATGCGTGGCCAGATCCGTTTGGCTGTACCGCTCTTCGTAGAACAGCGTCTGCCATTGCCGCACCATGCCCAGATTGCCGTTGTTGATGATGGCCACCTTGATCGGCGCGCCCTCGACGGCACAGGTGGCCAGCTCCTGATTGGTCATCTGGAAGCAGCCGTCGCCGTCGATGGCCCACACCTCGGCGTCGGGCCTGCCGAACTTGGCGCCCATCGCCGCAGGAACGGCGAAGCCCATGGTGCCGAGGCCACCCGAGTTGAGCCACGTCTTCGGGTTCTCGTACTTGATGAACTGGGCCGCCCACATCTGGTGCTGCCCCACCCCGGCGACGTACACGGCGTCGGGCCCGGCAATCTTGCCCAGCGTTTCGATGACGTACTCCGGCGACAGGCTGCCATCGCTCTGCGGCCCATAGCTCAGCGGGTACGTCGACTGCACGCCGCGCAGGTACTCCCACCAGTTGTCGATCTTGATCGAGCCGATGGTCCCGTCACGGCGCAGCGCCTCGATCAGATCGGTGATGACGGCCTTGACGTCGCCCACGATGGGGACGTCCGCGTGCCGGTTCTTGCCGATCTCGGCCGGGTCGATGTCGGCGTGGATGACCTTGGCCTCGGGCGCGAAGGAATCCAGCCTGCCCGTCACCCGGTCATCGAAGCGGGTGCCCAGCGCGATCAGCAGATCGCTGCGCTGCAACGCGGCCACCGCCGCGACCGTGCCGTGCATGCCGGGCATGCCCGTGTTCTGCGGATGGCTGTCCGGGAACGCGCCGCGCGCCATCAGCGTGGTGACGACGGGGATGCCGGTCAGCTCGGCCAGGTCCAGCAGCTGCTCGGTGGCCTCGCCGCGGATGACACCGCCGCCGACGTAGAGCACCGGCTTGCGGGCCGCCGCGATCAGTTTCGCCGCCTCGCGGACCTGACGGTTGTGCGGCTTGGTGTTCGGCTTGTAGCCGGGCAGGTCGATCTGCGGCGGCCAGCTGAACGTGCACTGGCCTTGCAGCACGTCCTTCGGGATGTCGACGAGCACCGGACCGGGTCGCCCGGACGCGGCGATGTGGAACGCCTCGGCCATCACGCGGGCAATGTCGTTGCCGTCGCGGACCAGGAAGTTGTGCTTGGTGATCGGCATGGTGATGCCCGAGATGTCAGCTTCCTGGAACGCGTCAGTGCCGATCAGCGCGCGACCAACCTGGCCCGTGACCGCCACGATCGGGATGGAATCCATGTATGCGTCCGCCAGCGGGGTGACCAGGTTCGTAGCACCCGGTCCTGACGTCGCCATGCACACCCCGACCTTGCCGGTGGCATGCGCGTATCCACTCGCGGCGTGTCCCGCGCCCTGCTCGTGACGGACCAGCACGTGGCGCAGTCTCTGCGAGTCGAAAAGCGGGTCGTAGACCGGCAACACGGCACCGCCTGGGATGCCGAAGATGACGTCGACGTCGAGTTCTTCCAGCGATCGGATCACGGCCTGTGCACCGGTGAGCTGGTGCGGCGCAATACGTTTCGGCTGTGCGGGGCCGGCCTTCGGCGCTGGTTTCGCGGCGGCCGGCGCGGCGTGTCCCCCATTGGGCGCCGTCGGTGACTGTTCCGGTGGTCGCGTAGTGGGTGCGCTCACGATGTCCTCTTTATCTCTGTCGTCGTCTCTAGGATCTCAAATCGGTGCTGGGGCAATAAAAAACCCCCGTCAGCTGGGCCGCTGTACGAGGGTCGCGCGTTGATGCTTGTTGCTATGCCCGGCAGAGGGCAAGCGCGACATCAACGCGCTTCCCAATTACTACGAGCAATCCGGGGGTCTGCATAACAGTCGACGGTAGCCGCCGCACTGGTCACAGGTCAAATTCCCGGCACCCCCGGGGTGGTCAAATTCCCGGCACCACCGGGGCCGGGCTCGCGATACGCGATGGGAAGATGGCGGTGTGAGCTCCCCCTCCACCGCCGCGATCGTCATCCGGATCTCGCCGATGGCTCATTTCGCCGTCGGCTTCTTCGCGCTCGGCCTGCTGACCCTGGTGCTTGCCGGCCCTGCATGGGTGGCGCTGCTGCTCGTCATTCCGGTCATGGTGTCGGCGTTGATCATCCGGTACCGCACGGTGGTCGACCGCGACACGGTGACCGCCCGCACGCTGCTCGGCAGCGAGACGGTCTCCTGGGCCGACATCGAGGGGTTGCGGTTCGGCAGGAATTTGTGGGCGTACGCGCAACTCAAGAACGGCAGCGAACTGAGGCTGCCCGCGGTGACGTTCGCGACGCTGCCATTGCTGACCGAGGCCAGCGGCGGCCGTGTGCCCAACCCGTACAAATAGCCGGTCAGGCCAGCGGGTTGCCGCCGTTGAGCAGGACCCACACCGCGATGCCGCCCCCTACACCGAGCAGCAACGCGACGAATGAGCCGATGAACGGGCGCCGGGCCCAGCCACGGCCCGCATCCAGCCCGTAGCGACCGGGGCCAATCAGGATGATCGCCGCGACCACGCAGACCAGGATGACTTTGTACTCGTGGCCGTCGGTGAGGAACGACTGCAACCTGGCCTCTTCGTGGGCCGTCATGGCCTCTGCCAATATGCCCGTCACCAGGTATGCCAGCGCGCCGGCCGCCGCCACGGGCGTGAACAGACCCAGCACCAGAAGCACCCCGGCGGCGAGCTGACCGCCTGCTGCCACGTACGTCAGGATGTCGGCGTGCTGGAAGCCCATATCGGTCAGCGACTTCTCGAAGCCGTCGAATCCCGGGCCGCCCCACAGGCCGAAGGCCTTCTGCAGGGCATGCGCGATCAGAAACGCGCCGACCACGAGACGCAGAAAAAGTAGACCGAGGTCCTGGGTGCCGCGCCGATCGCGGGCTCGGTCGTCGGCCTCGCCCGCGTCGATCTCGGTGGGCTCCGCTCCATAGGGTCCGGGTGAGTGCCCGCCGCCGGGCTGGACGTACGGCAGCGGCTCGGGGTCGCTGATCAGGCCGAACGGTTGGCTGGTCGATGACTTGTTCGCGTCGTAGCGTGGGATCGTGGTGGTTTCGAAATCACCCGCGTAGTTCGAGGAAGGAGGATCATCCTCGGGGTCGACCAGGCTTGCAGACGCGGGGCGCTGCCAGGTGCGTGGGTCAGGTTGACTGGTCACGTCTGCCAGGGTAAGTGCTAGTCACCCACGAATCGAGGATTGGCGCGGCGCTTTAGCAGCCCTATTCGCGAGGCCGGTTCGGTCGCGCCGCGCGGGCGAGCGTGGCGCGCACCGCCGGACAATCCGTAACCTGGCCTGCATGAGACAGCGTCGGCCCATGCGGGGTGTGATTGTCCTGCTGTGTGCGGCGTTGCTCGTCGGGTCGGGATGTGCGCGCTTCGACCAAGCCCAGTCGCAGCCGTTCACCACAAAACCGGAACTCAAGCCAGGCCCGTCGTCGACACCCCCGCCCCCACCGCCGCTGCCGCCCAAGCCGTTCCCGAAGGCGTGCCCGGCACCCGGCGTCATGCAGGGCTGCCTGGAGAGCACCAGCGGGCTGATCATGCTTCCCGACAGCCAGTCGGCGCTGGTGGCCGAGCGCACGACCGGCGCGGTGAAAGAGGTCTCGACCAGCGCCGAGCCCAAGGTCAAGGTGGTCATCCCCGTCGACCCGAGCGGCGACGGCGGCTTGATGGACATCACGATGTCGCCGACGTACTCGCAGGACCGGCTGATGTACGCCTACGTCAGCACCCCCACCGACAATCGGGTGATCCGCATCGCCGACGGCGACGTGCCCAAGCCGATCCTGACCGGCATCCCGAAGGGCGCGACCGGGAACATGGGGTCGTTGATCTTCACCAGCCCGACGACATTGGTGGTGCAGACCGGTGACGCGGGCGACCCCGCAGCGGCGGCCGACCCGGCTTCGCTGGCAGGCAAGGTGCTGCGCATCGAGCAGCCCACAACCGTCAACCAGGCGCCACAGACCACCGCGCTGACCGGGATGGGCGCCGGCGGCGCCATGTGCATCGATCCGTCGGACGCCTCCCTCTACATCACCGACCGCACCCCGACGGCCGACCGGTTGCAGCGCATCACCAAGGACTCGAAGGTGTCGACGGTGTGGACGTGGCCCGATCGCCCTGGCGTGGCGGGCTGCGCCGCGCTGGACGGCACGGTCCTGGTGAATCTCGTCAACACCAAGCAGACGGTGGCCGTCCACCTCGCGCAAGGGACGGGCGCGGTCACCGGCCCGCCCGACGTCGTGCGTCAGGACACCCACGGCCATGCCTGGGCGCTGCGGATGTCGCCCGACGGAAACGTGTGGGGCGCCACCGTCAACAAGACGTCCGGCGACGCAGAGAAGCTCGACGACGTCGTCTTCCCGCTGTTCCCGTCGGGTGGCGGATTCCCGCGCAGCAACGCCGACAACACCTAGGGCACAACGAGTTTCAGACGTGTGCGGTCAGTCGCTCCCGTGCTTCGGCTGGCTGACGGTGCACGGCAGCGCAGGCGGACCCGCGGTCAGGTGCTGGGCCCCCACCTCGGCGGTTTCGGGCACCAGCCTGCGCGCCATCGCCA
>DASQCE010000656.1:0-5271 GCA_035634855.1 Mycobacterium sp. | reverse complement strand
CTGACGATCTGCCTCAGCGGCATCTTCTGGGCACTAATCAACGCCACCCAGACCGTGAACGCGGCCTACATCTTCGGGTTGATGTGGATGCCGGCCGTTGCCGCGATTCTCACCTGCCGCATCTTGGGCCGCCCGCTGCGCACTCTTGGCCTCGCGACGTGGAACGGCTGATATGTGCCTATCGGCTACCTCATCCCGATCGGCTATTGCCTGGTGGCATCGCTCGGCATGTGGATCTTCGGTTTCGGTGGATTTCCGCACACCGACTTCGTACAGACGACCGCTGAGGGGTTCGGCTTGGGCGGGGCACCCGATTGGGTGGTGATCGCGATGTTCGTGGTCCTCACGGGCACGACTGGCATGGTCTCGGGCGTCGCCGCCGCGACCGGTGAGGAGATCGGCTGGCGCGGGTTTCTGGTTCCGGAGCTGGCCAAGGTGCTGCCGTTCACCGGTGTCGCGTTGGTCTCCGGTCTGATCTGGGTCGTGGCAGTACCCGGTCACCGCCGTCGTCTACCGGGACGCCAGCCTTCCGCCGTGGTTCTGGCTGTTGACATTCACATTCGTCGCGATCGCGATCAGCTTCGCGCAGGCGTGGCTGCGGTTGGAGACCGACAGCGTCTGGCCGCCGATTTTCCTGCACGCGAGCCACAACCTCTGGATGCAGTCGATCTTCTCGCCGTTGACCAGCGACCGGGAGTTCACGAAGTGGGTCGCCGGCGACCTCGGTCTGGCATTCGTCGTCGTGGCCGCCGTTGTCGCGGCGGCGTTCTGGCTCAAGCGTGGCGCCCTGCCGACAAAACCAGTTGTGCCACAGCCGGTTTAGCCACGCTCGGCCAGGCCTGTGGATAACTTCAGCGCGACCACGCGCAAATCTGTCAGCATGAGGCATGGGGGGACGAACCGAAGTCGATCTGACACAACTGCGCACCGTCGCCAACCACGTCATGCAGGCGGCAGACGCCATCGCTGAGATGCGTTGGCCTGGATTGGATCCCGACGACCTGCCAGGGTCCGCCGTAGGCCGGACCACCGCACCGGACCTGGTTGCCGCACGGCTCACCGAGGTCGTCGCCAACATGCGTGGCTGGGCCGTGGCAGCACATATGTCGGCCGACGCCATGGAGCGCGCAGACCACCGCAACGGTGACCAGCTTCGCCCGCGGTGACGCGACCGACCGTCTCGCAAGTCGAAGCGTGGCAGCCCGATTCACTGCGACGACTCGCCGACAGCTGGGACGAGGCAGCACGCCGTGTGACGGCGCATGTCGACTCCGTCATGCGGGAAGTCGGCCGCAGCAACGAATTCTGGACCGGTGCCACCGCCGACGCCGCCGGAGACAATGCGCGAAGCATTGCGGCCGCCGGGGACGACGCGGCGCGCCACCTCGTCATCGCGTCGGTCGCCGCGCGCGACGGCGCCGACCAGATCGCCGTCGCGCAGACATCGCTGCTGACGCGGGTCGCCGAAGCCCGCCGCGGCGGATTCGACGTCGCCGATGACGGGGCAGTGTCCATTCGTGCCGGTCCCCCGCCGCTGCTCGTCGCGCTGTCCGGCGGCGACGCCGTGGTCGCGCACGACATGCTCACGATGCGGGCCGACAACCTGACTGACCAGACCAAGGACGCGCTGGACCGACTCGCCGCCGCCGACAGCGACGCAGCCGGCGACATCGAGGAGGCGTTCGCGTCGTCGCCGGTCCCGCGGCCCGCCCCGACGGTTCCCGCGGGAGCCTGGCCGGTGCAGGCATCCGACGTGGTGGCGGCATGGCCGGCGACGAACCAGGACCGCATCGGCGAGCAGATCGCCGCCATGACACCTGCGCAGCGTCAGCGACTGATCGCGGAATTCCCACAGCAGGTCGGCAACACCGACGGCGTGCCCTGGGATATGCGGGTCGCCGCCAACCGCGTCAACATCGCGCAGGCGATCGTCGACGGCCTCGGCGATCCCGCAAGCCAGCAGCGGACCGCCTTCTACCGCACCCTGCTCAGTGAAATCGATGACCCCGCACGCACCGGACAGCGCGTCGACCGGCAGATCCTGGCATTCGATCCCGCGCGTGCGTCGCTGGTGGAACTAAACGGTCGCCTCTCGACCGCGAAGAGCGTGGCCGTGCTTGTCCCGGGCCTGAACACCACGATCGAGGGCTCGGCGGCCAACACCCAGACCGCTCGCCGGTTCGTCTCGGCCACGCGCGGCGACGTTGCCGCCATTACGTATCTGGGCGGCCCGTTCCCACGCGGCAATCCGCTGTCTGGGCTCATCGACGCCGCCAACCCGCGGTACGCGCTGGACATGGCGCCCCGCCTGGTCGCGTTCAGTGAGGACGTCGATCGCACCGTCGACGCGACAGGACGGCTCATTCCCGTCACCTACATCGGCCACTCGTACGGCGGGTCGATCGTCGGCACCGCCGAAGCACTGGGCCTGACAGCCGACCGGATGCTGTATGTGGCCGCGGCAGGGGCGGGCGTCGGTGTGAACGATCCCGGCGACTGGCACAACCGCAACCCGGACGTGCTGCGATTTTCGATGACGGCGCCGGGAGACTTCATCGAGGCCGTGCAGGGCATCCCCGGCGGTCCACACGGGGCCGACCCCGACGAGATGCCGGGTGTAATTCATTTAGCCACAGGGTATTACGACGACGGTCGGTTGGTGGCCGGCCCACAAGCACACAGCGACATCCTCAATTGGCCGTCGGACTCGTGGCGCGCCATCCTTGCCGTCATCACCGGCGATTCGGAAACATTGCACCAATCCGGCTGACATGTGGCCAGAATGGGCCAATGTGGTCGCGCAGCTCGCCAGTGGACGGGTTTCGATTGGCCTTCGACCGCCACGGGACCCGGGGCGCGCCGGCCGTCGTACTGCTGCACGGATGGCCCGGCAACCGGCATGACTACCGCCGCGTCGTTCCCATACTCGGCCAGGTAGCCGACATCATCGTTCCCGATCTGCGCGGTTTCGGCGGCTCCGACAAACACGAGGTGGCGGTCCGCCACTTTTACAGCGCCACCGCCCAAGCCAGCAGCATCGTCGGACTTATCAAGGAACTGGGCCTGTCCAACGTCGTCATCGCCGGTTATGACGTCGGCAGCCGCGTCGCGCAAAGTGTGGCGCGCATGCATCCCGAGCTGGTGCAGGCACTCGTGCTATCTCCCCCGCTGCCCGGTGCGGGCGACCGCGTGCTCACCGCGCAGGCGCAGGGCGAGTTCTGGTATCAGGCCTTTCACCAGCTTCCGCTGGCCGCCGAGCTGATCGACGGAAATCCGGACGCAGTCCGAGAATACTTGCGGCACTTCTGGAGTCACTGGTCCGGCCCTAATTTCACGGCCTCCGAGGACGATCTGGACCGCCTGGTATCCGACTACGCCCTGCCTGGCGCCTTCACCGCATCGATCGCCTGGTACCGCGCAGGCGCCGGCATGATCGCTCAGTCACTGACCGAACTGCCGCCCGATCGCGCCATCAAGATCCACGCTCCTACCGATGTGCTGTGGCCGCAGCACGACCCGCTGTTCCCGCGCGCATGGGCCGATCGGCTGGAGCACTACTTCACTGATGTGCGCCTGCATGTCGCCGACGATGCCGGGCATTTCACGCCGCTGGAGAGCCCCGAGCAGTTCGCGGAGCTCATCCTGGTTCAACAGCCGACGTAGTTCACCGACACGTTCACGGCGAGCCCACCGGTCGACGTCTCCTTGTACTTCGAACTCATATCGCGTCCCGTCGCGCGCATGGTGGCTATCACCTCGTCGAGGCTGACGCGGTGGGCGCCGTCGCCGCGCATCGCCATGCGCGCCGCATTGATGGCCTTTCCTGCGGATATCGCGTTGCGTTCGATGCATGGGATCTGCACGAGTCCCGCGATCGGGTCGCAGGTCAACCCCAGGCTGTGCTCCATCGCGATCTCGGCCGCATTCTCGACCTGTTCCGGTGTGCCACCGAGGATTTCGGCCAGTCCGCCGGCGGCCATCGACGACGCGGAGCCGACCTCCCCTTGGCAGCCGACCTCGGCCCCGGAAATGGATGCCCGCTCCTTATAGAGCGATCCGATGGCGCCGGCGGTGAGCAGGAATCGCACGGCGACATCGTCCGCATCCACTGCGCCCGCCTCGGTGTAGTGCACTGCGTAGTGCAACACCGCGGGGATGATCCCGGCGGCGCCGTTGGTCGGCGCGGTCACGATGCGCCCACCCGACGCGTTCTCCTCATTGACGGCGAGCGCCACCAAGTTCACCCAATCCTCCGCGAACCGCGGATCACGGTGTGGATCCTCCGCACTGAGGCGTTCATGCCACTGCCCCGCGCGCCGGCGTACCTGCAGCGGTCCAGGCAGAAGCCCGGTGCGGCTGATGCCGCGCTGCTCGCATTCCACCATGACGTCACGCAGGTGAAGCAGCTTCGCACGCACCCCCTCGGGACTGCGCATGCGCCGCTCGTGGGCGAGCATCACCTCGCTGATCGAACTGCCGGTGCCCGAAGCGAGCGCGAGCAGTTCTGCGGCCGACGAGAACGATGTGTCGTCCTCGTCGGCCGAGACGGGTGCGGTGGCAGCCTCGCCTTCGGTGACCACGAATCCGCCCCCGACGGAGAAGTAGGTCTGCCGATGAAGAGTGCGGTTGTCGGCGCCGTACGCGGTGAGCGTCATGCCGTTGGGGTGGAAGTCCAGCACCGTCCGGGTGTACAGCGCGATGTCGTCCTCCGACAGGGCGATGAGTACTCGACCGCCGAGCATTATCTTGCCGGTCTCGCGCAGGCGCTTCTGTCCGGCTTCCATCTCCTCGGTCTCGATGGTTTCCGGGCGGTACCCCTCGAGTCCGAGCAGGACCGCCGGCAGCGTGCCGTGGCCGCGGCCGGTCGCCGCGAGCGACCCGTAAAGCTCCACCCGGACATCGGCAACCCGGACGAGTACACCCATGGCGTCGAGATCGGCGACGAAGTTGGCGGCCGCCCGCATCGGGCCGACGGTATGCGAACTCGACGGACCGACGCCGACCTTGAAGAGCTCAAAAACACTGATGGTCACTGAAAGTCCCCCTTTGCTAGAGCTGCGGGTAGAGCGGATAACGCTCAGCGAGCTCGGTGACGGCCCGGGCCAGCTTCGCGGTGTCTTCGTCGGGCGCGGCGATCAGGCATTGCGCGATCAGATCGGCCACCGTGGCGAAGTCGTCGGCCTGGAACCCGCGAGCCGCGAGCGCGGGTGTGCCGATGCGCAGACCGGACGTCACCATCGGTGGGCGCGGATCGAATGGAACCGCGTTGCG
>DASQCE010000655.1:0-7122 GCA_035634855.1 Mycobacterium sp. | reverse complement strand
AGCTTTTTCTGGAAGTAACTGAGGATCGACGTCATCAACAGGTACCAGCAGCTTGCGACGATCAGCAGCGGGATCGTCCGGTAGTTGAGCGAGTAGATGATCTGTGCCGAGTACAACAGGTCGGAGATGGCCAGCACGCTGACCAATGTGGTTGCCTTGAGCATCGAGATAACCTCGTTGCCCGTCGGCGGCAGGACCACCCGCATGGCTTGAGGGAGTACGACCCGGCGCATTAACTGAATGTTGTTCATTCCCAGTGCTTGTGCGGCATCGTACTGACCCGTGTCGACCGATCCGATTCCACCGCGGATGATCTCGGCCATGTATGCCGCTTCGTTCAGCGACAGCCCGAGAAGCGCCGCAGCAAGTGGCGTGATCAGCGAGTTGGCGGATCCGATGACGAAGTCCGGACCGCCGAACGGAATACCGATCGACACGGTCGGGTACAGCGCTGCGATGTTGTACCAGAAGATCAGCTGCACCAGCAGCGGAGTCCCCCGGAAGAACCAGATGAACCCTCGGCTAATCCGGCTGACAATGGGGTTGTCGGAGATGCGCATGACCGCGAGAACGGTGCCAAGTGCGATGCCGGCGATCATCGAGATCACCGTCAACACCACGGTCAGCAGCGCACCACGCAGTATCTCGGGAGACAACAGGTAGGTAGCTACGACGTCCCATCCGAATCTGCGGTTGGTCGCGACGTTCCACGCCGCGGCGCCAGCGAGCACAAGCAGCAGGATCGCGGCGGCTTTCCTGATCGGGTGCCGAAGCGGGACAACAGGAATCGATTCGTCTACGTGGGATTCCGACGGAGGCGACGACGCCTCCGGGGCTTCCGATATCACTGGTGGCATGATGGTCTCCTTATTGAGCCGCATTGACGCGGGCCTGGGTGATCGTCGCGGAATCCAGTCCGTACTTTGCGAGCACTTCGTGGTAAGCGCCACTGGTGATGACGGTGTCGAGAGCCGCCGCGACGGCGTTCACCAGTGGGGGTTCTTTGGTCACACCGACGGCGACGGGTGTGAAGTCGTAGTTCTCCGAGATCACGACGTCTGGATCCTGGGTTGTGGCGAATTCGAGGATCGGCGAATCCGCCAGTACGGCGTCCAGTCGTGCGCTGGTCAAGGCGGAGATCGCCTGCCGCGTGTCTTGAAACTGGGCCGCATCTATCGGTGGTCGGCCGCTCGCCACGCACTTCTGGTCGTAGTCGGGGATGTTGGTGGTGAGCTGGTAAGAGCCGATCAACACTCCAACTCGTCTGCCGCACAGGGCTTCCTGCGTCAGGCGCGGTTGGCCCTTCGCGACCACGATCGCGTTCCCGATTTGCATGTAGTCGACGAAGTCGATGACGGCGATCCGCTTGTCGGTGGGAGTCATCGAGGACACCGTCATGTCGTAACGTCCGGCCGCCATTCCGGGAATGATGGAATCGAAGTTGACCACCTTGATCTCCACCTCGAGCCCGAGGGCTTCACCGATCAGCCGCGCGATGTCGGGGTTGACCCCGGTCAGGTAGCGAGTGCCCTCTTTATAGAACTGAGTCGGAGGTTCGTTGGTCGGAACAGCCACCCGCAGCACACGTCGTGACGCCACTGAATTGGGCAGCAGCTCGACGGCGTTCGCGTTCACGTCGAGGGCCGGCACGCTCTCGCCCGCCGGAGTCGCGACCGACGGATCGGCGAGCTGTTCAAGCCGGCCACATGCCGGCGTGCCGAGGAGCAATGCTGCGACCATTCCCATGCGGGCGAGCCGCCCCAGGTCCGCCTTCATGACTGCTTGTCACCCATGCCGTTGCGGTGGCGAAGTAGCGCCCGTCCGCTGTCGCGGAGCTCCTTGATGTTCGAAATGCCCAGAAGCATCAACGTTCTGCTCATCTCCTCCGAAAGCAAGCGCACGACGTGTGAGACACCGTCCTGGCCCGCCGCGGCCAGTCCGTAGAGATACGGCCGACCGATCGCGCACGCATCGGCGCCCAGGGCGAGCGCCTTGACGATGTCGGATCCGCGCCGGATGCCGCCGTCGACGATGATCTCCATCCGGCCATCCACGCGCTCAACGATTTCCGGGAGGATGTCCAGCGGTGAGGTCATGTGGTCCAGCTGCCGGCCGCCGTGATTGCTGACCTGAACCGCATCGATGCCGATGCCCGCCGCGATGGCGGCGTCCTCGGCGCTGACGCAACCCTTGAGGACGATGGGACCCTGCCAGCGGCGCCGCAGATCTTCGATGTCGCCCCATCCGGTGGGCTCATAGGAACCGGCGAGCAGGGTTCGCCACATGCCGGGGTCACTGGCCATCGGCCCGGCCGGAATGGTGCCGTCCAGGTTGGGGAAGGCGATCGCGTCATTGCGCAGAAGGCCCCACGCCCACCCGGGGTGCAGTGCACCTTCGACGACCGTTCTCGCCCTCAGGGTTGGGGGTGCCGAGAAGCCGTTTCGATAGTCGCGCTCGCGATGACCGATGGTTCGGCAGTCGACGTTGACCAGGAGCGCCTCATAGCCCGCCCTTGTGATCCTGTCGAGCAGCTCCTGCAGCGCACCCTTGTCGGCGACCGGCTCGATGTTGAACCATCGACGGAGTTCGGGTGTGCTCGCGGCGATCGACTCCATCGGCGTCGTGCTGAGATGCGCCAATCCATAGGGAATGCCTGCTGCCAGGGCCGCACGGGCAACGGCGACTTCGCCGTCCGGGTGGAAAAGACGCGTTCCCCCGGTCGGCGACAGGATGACAGGGAGGGCCGTCGGTTCGCCCAGCACGGTCGAGCCCAGATCGAGATTCTCGATTGCGCCCCAACGCGGTACGAAGGACCAGTCGGCGAAACTCGACCGGTTGCGCCGCAGCGAAACTTCGTCCTCGGCGCCGCCTTCGATGTAGTCGAAGACACTGCGAGGAAGGCGTTTGGCCGCGAGCTTGCGGACGTCGTCGACGCTGTGACACGTCCGGGCAAGTCGCTCCGAAACAGAACGGGCAGGGCCCTCGATGTTGACGAGTGAGCGGATGTCTCTGAGCTTCATGGATCCCTCGATGTCGGCGAAGTGGCGTCGCTCCCAAGAGTGATCTGTGCAGAGGCCCAGCTGAATGGAAGAAGTTCTAGTATTTCGTGATCGGCTTGTAGGATCTTCTAATGGCCGACTCGGCGGCGTTCACGGTATCGGCCTGGACGCAGCTGATGGGGGAGGATCTGCTGCACGTCGACCCCACCTCGGCGGACCTCAACCGCCAAGTGTCCGACGTACAGCTCTACGATCCGCTCGACGAGCAAGCCGTGACGCGGAACGCGATCCTGCTGTTAACCGGAGTCGCTTGCGGGACGTCAGATTTCGGCCGAGTGTTGGCGCGCGCCGCCCGCTGCGAGGCTGCGGGGGTGGTCGTGAAGGCCCGGGGAACTCCAATTGAGGACTTGCACGCCGCCTCGGCCAACCACGGTATCCCCGTCATCGTCGTGCGCGACGACGCCGACTGGACTCGGGTGGCCGCATTGGCGCGAACGGCGGTCGCCGGTGCCGCGGCTGACTCCGTGTCCGGGGTGCGGCTCGGTGACATGTTCGCCTTCGCCAACGCGGTGGCGACGATGACGCAGGGGGCCACCAGCATCGTGGACCCGACCGGTCACGTCGTCGGATACTCCACGATTCCCGGTCAGCCCATCGACTACCTGCGGCGCGAGAGCACCCTGACTCTGCACGAGCGGACCGTGCCGGCGCTCGACGCCGACTACAAGGTCGTCTACTCGTTGAACACCGCAGTGTTCGTCGAACCTCACGATGACGAGGGTGGCCGATTGGCGATCGCGGTCCGCGCGGGCGGAGAACTTCTGGGATCGATCTGGGTCATCGATCCGGGTGACGAACGCCGGGAGGATGGCCTCGACGCGTTGGACCGGTTGGCGCCCTTGGCAGGGCTGCATATGCTCCACGCGCGTTCGGCTGCCGACTTCACCGAGCGACGCAACGCCGATCTCATGCGCACGTTGATGGACGACCCCAGACACGCGTCGTTCGCCGCTGCCGAGCTCGGGCTCGGTCCTCAATATGCACCCGGATTCGCGGTGGCGGCGTTCACCATCGCTCACCCCGAACCGGGCAGCGTCGATGCCATCCGCGAACAGCAGCGTTTGCGACAGTTGGTGACCGTCACTTGCAACCTGCAGTTTCGCAGCGCATACAACGCCCTCATCGACTCGGTTGTGTACGCGATACTGCCCTGTTCAGGGGAGTCATTCCGCGCCGCGCACCGTCGTCTGATCCAGGACATCGGCGCTTACACGTCGCCGATCAGTGCGTACCCGATTGTCGCGACGGTCGGCGGCGTGGCGCATGGCGCCGGTGAGCTTCGGCGGTCTCGTACCGAAGCCGTTCGCACGTCGAACTATCTGTTGCACCAACTTCGAGGGAAGGCGGCTGCTCAGCCGCCAGTTAGCGGCCTGCACGAGGACGTTGCGATCGAACTCAACCTGCTGGAGGTCGGCGACTACATCGCCGACCACGAGCTCGGAAGGTTTGATGCCATCGAGGCGATCCGTGACTTCGACGCCGATCACCGAACCGACTTCCTGACTACACTGCGCGCATACCTGGACGCCAACGGGAACATCGCCCAGACCGCCAAGCGGTTACATGTGCACGGCAACACAATCCGCTACCGCATCGCCCGCCTCGAGGAAGACTTTCAGGTCGACCTGGACGAGCCGGCTACCCGACTGTGGCTATGGCTTCGGCTCGCTTCGCAAAGTGACTGACCGTACGGCCTCGGATCCTTGAGCTTAAGATCTCGTTGATCTGCCGAGAGTCGTTTCTGTTGACGGCTTGGCTCTCATAGAGCGTCGCGGCCCAGCTTGCAAGCAGTGTGAGTACGTATCGGCGGCGCTGCCGGGTTTGGGGGCTGTAGTAGGGACAATCCCGAAGCCACCGAGGAGCAGGTCCGCGCCGCCCATGCCGTCACGCCGCTCAACGCGATCCAAAGTGAGTACTCGATGACGGAGCGGATGTCCGATGTCCACGTCATTTCCGATTGTGTGGAAGTGGGCGTCGGTTCCACGTTTCCGCAGTTCAGCGTGATTTCTGTACCGGTTTCGATTCCCGCCGGCTCCACCAGAAAAGGGCCGGTGAGATGCGGGCCCTTTCTCGTCGGATGGGTTTTGGCCATGTCTCCCATAGGCCACGCAACTGCCCGAAAGTCGTAGTGGTAGCGCCCACGTCAATTACGCTCATTGGTATGGCGGAAACGTCGTACGCATCGTGCGGCGATCTCAGCCTGGCGTATCAGGTATTCGGCGACGGGCCAGTCGAGCTTGTCTTCGTCGGGCCGATGGTCAGCCACGTCGAGTTGTTCTGGGCCATGCCCGAATTCAAGGCCTTCTTCGAGCAGCTCGCCACATTCTCTCGCGTCGTGCTGTTCGACAAGGCCGGACTTGGGCTGTCGGACCCGATCCCGAAAGTTCGCACACTGGATGAGCGAGCCGCCGAGATCGAGGCCGTCATGGACGCCGTCGGCTTCGAAAAGCCCGTCGTCTTCGGTATGAGCGAGGGCGGCACGGCCTCCATCGTGTTCGCGGCAAAACGACCGGAGCGAACGCGGGCGTTGATCCTCTACGGCACCTACCCGTTCATGGCAACCGAGTGGGACGATATCGATCGCGACCCGGCCGAGGTGCGGGCACGCCTCATAGCCGAGGCCGGTGAGGATGTATCCGGGATCGGTGCGGACTACCTGCCGTCGACCGAGCAGATCGCCCGCCTCCAGGAAATGGGACGCGCTACCCGCTCGGGGTGGGGCACCGGTGCGTCAGCGAAGTGTATGTTCCCGTCAGTCCGGTCGATGCGCCAGCTCGCAATGTTCGAGCGCATGTGCGCAAGCCCCGGAATGGTGCGGGCGACAGCCGAATCGGTGTTCCGGATTGACATCCGGCCAATCCTATCGACGATCACCGTGCCAACCCTGGTCATCCATGCCCGCGACGACGCCATGCCGGTGCAATGCGGCCGGTATCTCGCCGACCACATCCCGCGCGCGCGGTATCTGGAGGTCGACGGCGCGGACCACGCGCCCTGGTTCACCGAGCCCGACAAGATCTTGACCGCGATCGAGGAGTTCCTCACCGGCAGCCATGCGGCGCCATCGCAGTCACATCGCGCGCTGCGCACCGTCGTGTTCAGCGACATGGTCGCGTCGACTGAACACGCTGCGGCGACGGGTGACGAGCGGTGGCGTGCGGTGCTGCAGCGCTTCGGTGAGATTACGGCCGAACTCACAGACCGATTCGGCGGCACGGTGGTGAAGAGCACCGGCGACGGCCACCTCACCACGTTCGACGGCCCAACGCAGGCCATCCGGTGCGCCGAGGCCGTGCGCGCTGACGCCGAGACACTGGGCATCGAGATCCGCGCTGGCATCCACACCGGCGAGTGCGAACTGCTGGACACCGACATCGGGGGTATCGCCGTACACATCGCAGCGCGGATCTGTGGTCTGGCCGGCGCAGGCGAAATCCTTGTCTCGCGCACCGTGCGTGACCTGGTCGTCGGTTCGGGCACGGGCTTCGAGGACCGCGGCAGCGTCGAGCTGCGTGGCGTGCCCGGCACCTGGCAGCTCCTGGCGGTCGATCGCGACGGCGCGCATTCGGGATCGGCCGAGGCGGAACTCGCGTCTATGGCAACCCCCGGCCCTCGGACCGCGATGCGCCGGTCGGACCGTGCCGTGGAGGTGATGGCGAGGCGGACGCCGTGGATCCTCCGCGGGATGGCCCGCCTCGCCCCTGCCACAGGTCGAAGCCGGACAGCAGGGTCGGTGCGCGTGGAAGTGCTGGGTCGACGGTGACCGCTCCGCCTACGCCCTGGCCTGTTCTCTTTTGTCTCAGTGATCCCGCGCTGCCGCCGCCGCGAGATCCCCCGCGAGGCTAACGAGATCAGTCTGGATGCCGGGCACGGCCGCCATGGCTCCTGGCGAATCCAGGGTGAGTGGGGCGCCCGCGTAGTCGGTACACATCGCTCCCGCCGCGCGAGCGATCGCATGCCCGGCGACGACGTCATATGGGTTGTTATGGGCAAGCACCATGCCCTGGATCTGGCCGCTGACAAGCCAGGTCCACAGCACCGACGCTGCGCCGACGCAGCGAAA
>DASQCE010000654.1:0-2855 GCA_035634855.1 Mycobacterium sp. | reverse complement strand
ACCGCGACACGCGACTTGGGATCCTGCGCGAGCAACGCGTCGAGCACCGAGTCGCTGATGGCGTCACAGATCTTGTCGGGGTGGCCCTCGGTTACCGACTCACTGGTAAACAGCCGAGCATCGCTCACGGTTCGATCCCTTTCCGAAACTTAGTTAGTCGAATTATATCTCTGTCTGATGTCGCCGCCCTCGCGGCTCTGTTTCTCGGTGCACCCAAGCGCGCCCCGCCCTCTCGCGCAACACTTAGGTGCAGCCTGATGCCTGCGTTGGCGTTACCCGCCGCTGCTGCGCAGGAAGGCCACGATCGCGTCCACAATACGGCTGGCCATTAGAGTTTTCGAACCGTGCTCCAATGCCGATTCGGTTCCGTCCGATGCGAGCAGCCATCCGTCGTTGTTGTCGACTTCGAACGCCCGATTCTCGCCGACGGCATTGACGACGAGCAAATCGCAGCCTTTGCGCTGCAATTTGGCGCGGGCGTGGAAAAGCACGTCGCCGTTCGCATCGCCGGTTTCCGCAGCGAATCCGACAATGGCTCGCATGTTGGGCAATTGACCGTCGGTACGGGCCCGCACGGCACCGGCGAGCACGTCGTCGGTGCGCGTCAGCTCGATGACCGGCGCGGCGGCGTCAGGGTCACTGGATTTCTTGATTTTGTTGGTCTGCACCTGCGTCGGCCGGAAGTCGGCGACCGCAGCGGCCATCACGAGTACATGCGCATCGGGAGCGTGTTTGGAAACCGCGTCGCGCAGCTGGCCGGCCGAGCCGATGTGGACGACCTCGACACCGGCCGGATCGATCAGGCCCGCGGTGTTGCCTGCGATGAGCGTGACGTCGGCGCCGCGCTGGGCCATCACACGGGCCATCGCGTAACCCTGCTTACCCGAGCTGCGGTTCCCGATGAATCGCACCGGGTCGATGGGCTCGCGGGTTCCGCCAGCCGAAACCAGAATCCTGACGCCGGCCAGGTCATACGGCAACGCATCGCCACGATCCAGCAGCAGCTGCGCGAGCGTGGTGATCTCCTCTGCCTCGGGCAGCCGGCCTGCACCGCTGTCGGCGCCCGTAAGGCGGCCCGATGCGGGCTCGAGAACGATTGCGCCCCTTTGACGCAACGTCGCGACGTTCTCGACGGTCGCCGGGTGATACCACATCTCGGTATGCATCGCGGGCGCGAACAGCACGGGGCATCGCGCGGTCAGCAGGGTCGCGGTCAGCAGGTCGTCGGCCCGGCCGACGACCGCACGGGCCAGCAGGTCAGCGGTGGCCGGGGCGACCACGACGAGATCGGCTTCCTGGCCGATACGGACGTGCGGCACCTCGTGGACGTCATCCCACACGCCGGTGTGCACGGGATTGCCGGACAGGGCTTCGAAAGTGGCGGCGCCGACGAAGCGCAGCGCGGACTCGGTGGGCACGACGCGGACGGAGTGGCCGGCCTCGGCGAGCTGGCGGACGACGGTGGCGGCCTTATAGGCGGCGATGCCACCGGCGACACCGACGATGATTCGCTTGTGCTCCGTCGTCACGCGCCGGGGTCCTCGGCTACTCGCCCTCGGTGTGCTCGAGCAGGTCTTCGTGGATTTCGCGGAGCGCGATCGACAGCGCCTTCTCCTGCAGGCCGGGCTCGACCAGTGGGCCGACATACTCGAGGATGCCGTCGCCCAGTTGGTTGTAGTAGTCGTTGATCTGGCGCGCCCGCTTGGCGGCGTAGATCACCAGCGCATACTTGCTCGACGCGCGGTCCAGCAACTCGTCGATGGGCGGGTTGGTAATGCCCAACGGCGTGTCGTAGGCGCCGGCGGCGGCCGGATCGATGTCGTCCACAGCGGCCAGCTGCGCATCGGCGTGCGGGGTGCTCACGTAGAAATTCTCCTGGAGGGTTAGGTGGCTCTCGGGCCGGAGCGGATGGTGCCTGGCACTCGGGTCAGTCGCGGCCCACCAGCAAGGATACCAATTCAGTGCAGGCGGATTCCAACTCGCTGTTCACGACGAGGACGTCGAAGTCTTTCTGAGCGGCCAATTCCGCACGTGCGGTGGCCAGTCGGCGCGCCATCACCTCGGCGGTTTCGGTGCCGCGCCCGGACAGCCTGCTCTCCAGCGTTTCCCAGCTGGGCGGGGCCAGAAAGACGGTGGTGACCTCGGGCATCGCTTGTTTGACGGCCCGCGCGCCGGCCAGGTCGACTTCGATCAGGACCGGCTGACCGGCCTCAGTCGCCGCGAGGATGGGCGCCGCGGGCGTCCCGGATCTATGCAGGCCGCCATGGATCTCCGCCCATTCCAGCAGCGCACCATCATCGATCAAATGCTGGAACCGCGCGGCGGTCACGAACGAATAGTCGACACCATCCACCTCACCGGGGCGGGGCGCCCTGGTGGTGACGGACACGGAAAAGTGCAGGTCGGGAACCCGGTCACGCAGGCAGCGCACGACTGTGGATTTCCCGACGGCAGACGGGCCGGACAGCACCACGACCGGAGCCTTTGTCCTGCCCGGCCCTCCGCCTTCGATCACTGACCTCCCTTACGAGAAGTCGAACTTTTCCAGCAGCGCCTTCCGCTGACGGTCGCCCAGGCCGCGCAGACGGCGGGTCGGGGCGATCTCGAGTTCGGTCATGATCTCCTGCGCCTTGACCTTGCCGACCTTGGGCAACGCCTCTAGAAGCGCAGAAACCTTCATCTTGCCCAAGACCTCGTCGGTCTCGGCGTCCTTGAGCACCTGCTTGAGGTTGGTGCCGCCGCGCTTGAGCCGATCTTTGAGTTCGGCACGTGCTCGACGTGCGGCAGCAGCCTTCTCCAACGCTGCCGCGCGCTGTTCGTCGGTCAACTGGGGAAGGGCCACGGGTTCCTCCGTC
>DASQCE010000653.1:0-7721 GCA_035634855.1 Mycobacterium sp. | reverse complement strand
CACCGCGAAACGCGCGCCGAACGCTCCACTGACGGCGTGCCCGACCGGCGTGCCGGTCAGGACATTGCCGATGGTGTTGCGGAAGGTGCCGATCTGGGCTTCGGAAACACGGGGCGTCTTGATCGAACAGCCCCACGCCCGGTCGACATGACCGATAACGGCAAGGGCGCTGCCATTGGGGTGTCCCAACAAGCGTTGAGGTAGCGCCGCGACAAACGGTGACGGCGCCATAGGGGGTGCCACGCCTGCGTCGGACAGGTCTTTCAGAAACTGGTCGGCGTCGGGAGTGCCAGCGCCGAAACAGGCGAAGGTGAACGCGATCAGGCCGTTGACATTGGCGTCGTCGCCGATATCCGCTGCGGTGAGAAAGTGCTCCGGTCGGGTATCGCCAAAGCCAGACCAGTCTTGGCAGAGCAGGGCGCCTTGATCGGCCTTCTGCCTCGGATCGCCCGAATCCACCGCCATCCCATGCGAGGCCGTGAACAACATCGCGGGAGCTTTCGGTGCGTTCATTACGTCGAGCAACGCGGCCCTGGTCGCGTCGTCCGCCAGCCGCAATCGACTGTCCCAGCCGACGTCTGCGTGAATCGGCCGCTTGAGCGCGCCGCGCGCATCCGGGATGCCCTCGGCGAGCGGCGTTATCAACTGCGATGCGCTGAGTTGCGTGGCGGGATCGGCGGGATGCCGGGTGCCCCAATAGACGATCTCACGGGAGTTGGGAACAGCTTGGGACTCCTCGTAGTCGACGATCGAGCGCGCGTACCGCTCGTATTCGTCGGGTGTGGCGAAGGTAACGCGCCCCACCGCATACTCGATGCCGACCAAATACTGGAATTCGAACGGTATGAGATCGGGCGGGCCCACCAGCAGCAGATAGTAGGGAACGATCTCGGGGTCGACGTTCCCGGCCGAGATTCCATGGCGGTCATACCAATCGCGCATCTGTTCGCCCGACCGGTAATCCAATTCAGCGAACCGATCGCCTGCCTGGGCTCGGCGTCTTGCCAGCAGCAGTTCGAGCGCCGAACGCACGTCATCCGCGGCGTCCGTATGGAAAACGATGCCCCACCCGGACTCTTCCAACTTCAGTGGATCAACGCCGAATCGAATCCCGAACATGGGCGGGAACAGCTCGTCGGTATGGTCAAGCGCGCGCGGCCGGGGGTGGTTAACCAGATGACGCGCGAGGTCTTCAATTGTGCACGGGGTGAATGCGTATTGACCGGTTTCGATGTCGATACCGTTGACGACGACAAGGTCATCGTCCCCCGCAGGGTTGGGCGCGTTCACCCGAAACGCCCTATTTCGAAAGGTTTTCGTAACTCCCGCATTCAACCGCCCTCCCTGCGGTCCGACACAGAATGGCAGCAGTTTATCGCCCGACCTCGCGCGGGTGACCCAATTTCGTTGATTCGAATTCGGGACTACTCGATATTCAGCGCGTCGAGCAGCCGATCCAGATCGTTCTCCGTGTTGTACAGGTGGAAGCCGACGCGCACCGCTCCAGCACGTGTCGAGGCGCGAATGCCTGCGGTCCCCAGCCGCTCGGCAGCGTCGGCGATCGGTATCGACACAATGGCCGAATTCTGCTGGGGCAGACCGAGTTCTGTGCGCGCCCGATTGGCCAGCCCGACGGTATGCGCCTCGACCGCGGCACCGTCGAGGGACGCCAGCCACGGCAGCGTCAGTCCGGCGCCCAGCGCGCTGAACCAGGTTGGTGAGGTATCGAACCGCCGCGCGCTGTCGGCCAACCTCAGCGGCAACCCGTAAATCGTCTGCCACGGGTCATCGCCCGCGTACCAGTTCGCTACATGTGGCGTCGTGATCCGGCTCACCCTGTCGCTCAGGGACATCCACGCGGTGCCGCGCGGCGCCAGCAGCCACTTGTAGACCGCTGCGGCCGTAACGTCGGCCCAGCCCACGTCCAGGACTTTCCAGCCGAGCGCCTGCGTGATGTCGATCACGGTCAACGTGTCGGTGCCCGTCACGGTGTGCCGCAGGGCGTCGACGTCGAGGACGGCGCCGTTGGCGGACTGCACCACGCTGGCCGTGACGACATCGAAGTCGGCCGCAGCAGACACCAGCCGATCGGGCCCCATCTCGGTGATCGTCACACCCCTGGCGGCCTGGGCGGCGAACGGGAACGTGGTACTGGTGAATTCACCGGCCAGTGTCGCGATCCGGCTGCCGTCGGGTACCGCAGCAGCCACCAAGCCCAGTACGGAGGAGACCGTGCCGCCCATGGTCACCGACTCGAAGGGCACACCGGTCAGCGCGGCATAGGCGGCCCGACCGTCGCGCACGTAGTCGTCAAACACTGGGACTTCCATTGTCCCCGTCTGCCATTGGCCGATGCAGTCCCGCAGCGCGTCGATCAGGAAGCTCGGCGGCAAGCCATACGTCGGCGTGTTGAGAAATCCGTCGGCGCCGACGAATTCGGCACCGAACGCTTCGCGCGCCAGGACGGCCGTCATTCTGCGGGCGGCTCTTCGCCGTCGGAGGTCGCTTCGCCGCGCAGCCTGGCCTGCAACTGCTCGCGGTCCTTGCGCCTGCGTTCGTCGATAACGGCGATGCTCGCGGTGGCGCGACGCCGCAGCGGGGCGAAGAGCCAGATGCCCAGCGGCAGTGCGATGACCAGCGCGAACAACAGCGCCACGACAAGCGGAAAATCGCGCACGCCGAGCAAATGTCCGGCGCCGAAGATCACCGCGGTCAGAACGACGACGAGCAGCAGGCGGGCCAGGACATAGGCCAGCACGTCCACCACAAGGCTGGATCGGGGCCGTCCGTCAGACACGGCCCGAGCCTACCGACGGCGCGTATATTCAGATAAAGGAGGTTTGTGTGGCGTATTTGCTCCTGATTTTCGTCTTGGCCGGTTTGATCTACGCCGGTTGGCGGCTGACGCGGATGACCGCGGCTCGCCCGAAGACGCGCGTGATCGGCCCGGACGACGATCCGGATTTCCTGCGTCGGCTCGGCCATGGGGACAACAATCCCCGGCAGTAGCGACGCGACGAGCTAGTCGGACTGGGCGTCAGGCCGCTGTGCGTCCGAAAAACCATCCGCGACCACGGCCGCCAATTCGATCAGCGCCTCGCGCGTGGCGGGCCTCAGCCGGTCGAGGCTGATCTCCGCGCCCTCCTCCAGATGCGGGTCGAATGGCACCTGTTTGACGGCACGGCACCGCCGCGCGAAGTGATCGACCACCTTCTTCATGTCGACCTTGCCCGACCGCGGCCGCACCGCGTTGATCACGGCGATCGAGTTGCGCACCATCTCCTGGTGACCGTGCGCATCCAGCCAATCCAACGTGGCCGAGGCGCTGCGGGCGCCGTCGACCGATCCGGAGCTGATCACGACCAGCACGTCCGCCTTGTCCAGCACGGCCGACATCGCCGAGTGCAGCATGCCAGTGCCGCAGTCGGTGAGCACCAGGCTGTAAAACCGCTCCAGCACCTCAAGTGTGCGGGTGTAGTCATCGGAGCTGAACGCCTCCGATACCGCCGGGTCGCTCTCGGACGCGAGCACCTCCAGCCGGCTCGGGCCCTGTGAGGTGTAGCTGCGGACGTCGCTGTAGGCCTCGATGCCCTCTGCGTCGCGCAGCAGGTGCCGCACGGTGGCCGGGGTTTCCAGCGGCACCTTCTGACTCAGCGTGCCGCGGTCGGGATTGGCGTCGACGGCGACAACGCGGTCACCGCGAATCGAGGCGAACGTCGCACCCAGCGTCGCGGTGATCGTCGTCTTGCCGACGCCGCCCTTCAACGACAGCAGCGCGATCCGATAGCAGCCGCGCAACGGCTGCTGCACCTGGGCGACCAGACTGTTGTGGCGATTGACCTTGGGGCTTTCCCCGACGTTGATCAGTTTGAACGAGGCGAAGTACAGCCATTTGCGCCAGCCCTGCGACGGTGCCCGCTTCGGCTGGCCCAGCAGCGCGACGGTCGACAGATCGGGGTACGGCGCCGGGTCGTCGTGCTGCGGTACCAGCGGGCGCGACGTAAACCCAAGCGGGGACCCGTTAGGCGGTGTCGGGGCGGTCCACTCGGCAGGCTCCGACCCCGCCGGATCGCTGAACCGCTGTTGTGCACGAAACCCAGCTTGGTGGTCAGACAACGGCTAAGCCCCTCTCATTGCAATTCGTCGTGGCGACCCCGTCAGCTCACCCCAGCGTACGAATGCAACCCGACGGTCACCAGGTTGATGAAGAACAGGTTGAACACCATTGCGACGAAGCCGACGACGTTGATCCAGGCTGCCTTCTTGTCGCGCCAGCCCGCCGTCGAGCGCGCGTGCAGGTATGCCGCGTAGACCACCCACGCAATGAACGACACCGTCTCCTTGGGGTCCCAACCCCAGTAGCGGCCCCACGCCTCCTCGGCCCAGATCGCGCCGAATATGACGCCGAACCCAAACACCGGGAACGCGAAAATGGTTGTGCGGTAAGCGATGCGGTCCAGCGTCTGCGCATCGGGCAGCCGCGCCACGATGCGGCGTGCGACGCTCTCCGGCCCCGGCTGGCCCAGCGGCGACATCTTGAGCAGAAACAGGATGCTGGCCACGCCCGCCACCAGGAACACACCCGAGCCGAGGCTGACCACCGACACGTGGATCGGCAGCCAGTAGGACTGCAGGGCAGGCATGACGGGTGCGGCGTTGGTGTAGAGCCAGCGACCCGACACGGTCAGCAGGATCAAGACCGGAACGAGCACGAACACCCAGAGCGCACGGTATTGCGGCCGGCGCAGCACGATCGCGCCGGCGACCAGACCCGAGAGGCACGTCAGGTTGATGAACTCGTACATGTTGCCCCAGGGCACCCGTGCCGTGGCAAGGCCGCGCAGCACGATGCACGCCAACAGCAGCCCGATGCCGACGTAGACCAATGCCAGCCCGGCCTTGCCCACGCGCTCGTCGAGCGGACGCCTCGGTGCGTCGGCGACGACGCCCGGAGTGGCGCTGTCAGCGCCGACGGTCGCTGCTCGGTCTGTCGTCGCCGCCGCTGCGGCTGCCCGACCGGATGTCGCCGCCGCTGCGGCTCCGACGACTTCGCGGCTTTCGACCCTACGGCCGCGGGTGTACGCCAGCTCGACCGCAAGCAGCAGCAGCGCGGCCACCAGCACCACCACCGACGAGGTGAAGGCCCAGTCGGAGTAGCGGGCCAACCCGATGTCGACGTGCTCGGTGTTCATGCCTCGACTCCCGCTCGCTCCCGTCCTCGCTCGTCCCTCGCTGCGATCCTCACTCGCGATCGTCTTCGGGTGTTCATACGCGATGTGCCTCCGCTTCTCGCTGGACGTTGACGTCCAACAGACGCTGCGTCAACCGCTCGAACTCGTCGCCCCACCCCGAGTTGTCGGTCCGCGCCAACCCGCCCAGCTCGACGCTTACCGTACCCGGACCTGCGGGTGTCAGCCGAACCCAGACCCTGCGCCGCCGCACCACAAGCGACACCAGCAGGCCGGCCATCATCGTCAGCGCAAACACCAGCACCCAAATCTGTGCGGGGTCGTGGGAGACCTGCACGTTGATGAACGGCACGGCGCCGTCGAAGCGGACGACCGTGCCGTCGTCGAGCCGGGTGTCTTGGCCCGCACGCAGGTTGACCCGCGCCTTCTTGGTGAGGCGCTTTTGTTCGATGAGTTTCGGGTCCAGCGCGAAGAGCGACTGCGGCTTGCCGGTGTCCAGGCCGGTGTCGCCCTTGTAAATGTCGACCGCCACGGCCGGGTTGTTCAGTGCGGGATAGCTCGACGAGAGCAGCGTGCCCTCGAGCTGTTCGGTCGGCGCGAATAGGCCCTGGATGGCGATCTGGTTCTTGCGGCGCTCGCCCGGATCGGGGTAGCTGCCACCGGGTGGGTCGAACCGCATCGCGCCCGACGACAGCAGGGTGGTCTGGTCTTCGGGCCGGAACTGCAGCGTCTGCGTGCGGGTCTGCCCGTCGGGGAAGGTGACGGTGAAGGTCGGGGCGTAGCCGTGGCCCTGCAGGTACACCCGGTCGCCCCCCACGCGCAGCGGCTCGTTGACCTTGAGGTGGTACGACCGCCAGGTGTCGGTATCGAGGTCCGGGCCGGCCTGGTAGTCGATGTTGGCGGCGAAGGACACAGCCTGGCCGGTGGGCAGATAGTGCGCCTGGAAGTCGTTGACCCGCAGGCAGATCGGGTACAGCGACGTGCCGTCCACGGTGTTGCCTGCCCGGAACGAGTCGAACGCCGCGGGTGAGGCCGAGCAGAAACCGGGACCGCTGTCGGCGACGACGATGACGTTGCCCTCATAGCCGAACAGCTTCCCTGCAGCCACGGCGACGAGCAGGCCGAGCAACGAGAAATGGAAGACGATGTTGCCGAACTCTCGCAGATAGCCTTTTTCCGCAGAGATCTCGACGGTGTTGTCAGTTTGCTTGCGGACGATGCGGCGCCAGCCACGTAGATGCCCGGTGACCTCGGCGGCGACGGCGTCGGGATCTCCGGAGACCTCGGCGGCGTGGTGCTTTGGCAGCCGGCTCAGGTTGCGTGGCGCGGCGACGGGGGTGGCCCGCAGGCTGCGGGCGTGTTCGATCAGTCGCGGGGTGAGGCAGCCCACCAGCGAGATGAACAGCAGCACATAGATGGCCGTGAACCAGAAGCTGGAGAAGACTTGGAAGGCCTGCAGCCGGTCCAGCCAAGGCCCGATGGTGGGATGCTCGGCGATGTACTGCTCGACCTTGAACTCGTTGAGGTTGCGCTGCGGCAACAGTGCGCCGGGGATGGCGCCGAGCGCCAACAGGAACAGCAGCACCAGCGCGGTGCCCATCGACGTGAGGGTCCGCCAGGTGTTGCGCATCAGCGCGAGCAGAGAAAGGTTCGTCATATCGGCAACGTCACGTCGCTGACGAACGCGTCGCGCACCCAGGACACGAAGTCGCTCCACAGCCCGGTCACCAGTGCGGCGCCGACGAGGATGAGCAGCACCCCGCCGAAGATCTGGATGCCGCGGGTGTGCCGGCGCAGCCAGCCCAGGCCCTGCACCGCGCGCGCGGAGCCAAAGGCCAACAGCACGAATGGGATTCCGAGCCCCAGGCAGTACGCGATGACCAACGCGACACCGCGGGCCACGCTGGCGCCATCGGTCGCCGACGCCACCGCGATCACACCGGTCAGCGTCGGGCCGAGACACGGAGTCCAGCCCAGCCCGAAGACCGCGCCGAGTAGCGGCGCGCCACCGAGCGTCGAGACCTGCCGGGGTGTGAACCGTGCCTCGCGCTGAAGCGCCGGGATGAAGCCGACGAACACCAGGCCCATCATGATCGTGATCACTCCGCCGATGCGTTGCAGTAGAAGCTGGTTGCTGATCAGCGTCGTCGTCATCCCCAACACCGCGACCGTGCCCAGCGTGAACACCGCCGTGAAGCCTGCGACGAACAACAGCGCCGCACCAGCGACCCGCAGCCGCGCGGTTCGCACCGCCACTCCCCTATCTTGCGATGGGATCCCCAGTCCCGGCTGGTGCTCCTCTACGCCGACGATGGCCGCCAGGTAGGACAGGTAGCCCGGCACCAGTGGCACCACGCACGGCGATGCGAACGATACGAAGCCGGCGACGATGCTGACGAGCATCGCCAGCACGAGTGGCCCGCTTGCCGTCAATTGGTCGACGTGGTCGAGGGTCATGTCTTCGGCTCCGGCTCGGCCGCAAGCCTTTCCACCACCGGCTGTAGATCCTCGGCAAGCAGTTCACGAAGGAAC
>DASQCE010000652.1:0-2502 GCA_035634855.1 Mycobacterium sp. | reverse complement strand
TCCTTGCTGGTGGCGACGTTGAGCACGACGTAGGCCAGGGCGAAGGTGAACAGCAGCTCGACCACGAGCGCGCTGGCCAGCGCGTGACCCTGCGGAGCCAGCGCATGGGCCGGCGATGACGGGACGGTCGCGCGGACAACGAAGGCAGCGACCAACCCGGCGACGAGTTGGGCCGCCCAATACCCGATCGCGTCGCCGCCACTGATCCGGCCGCGGACGAGCGCGGCGATCGTCACCGCCGGGTTGTAGTGGCCGCCGGAGATGTGCCCGCCGGCATAGACCATCACCATCAGCGCCGCGCCGATGGCCAGCGGGGCCAGCGAGGTCCCGGTGCGCACGCTGGCGCCGACGGTGAACACCAGGAAGAACGTTCCGATGAACTCGACGACAAGCTTGCGCGTCGCCGGGTTAAGGTGCGCCGTCACGGTCTGCGGGGAGGTGGGAAGGACACGGGTGGTGGTGGCCATGCGTTGCTCCATTCAAAACTGGACGTTTAGTTTCTAAAGGAGCCAGCGCGCGACAGGTCGCGTTTGATCCCGCCCGACGCTGTGACGTCCGTCTCAGTGGGCCAGCCCGCGGATGGCCGCGTCGACGACCGCCTCGGCGGCGGTGTCGTCAAGGGGCGCGTGGCCGGCGACCAGCCGGTACATTGCCGGCCCGAAGATCAGGTCGATCGCGACCTCGGGGTCGACGTCGGCGCGCAACTCGCCGCGGGCGACACCCCGATCCCAGATCGCCCGGACCAGCTCGCGCCGCGAGCCCACCAGATGGTCACGCAACTCGGCGCCGATCTTGGGGTCGAACTGCGCCTCGCCGACAAGTTGGGCGTAGGCTCCGCCGTACTCGCCGGTGTAAAAGTGGATCAGACCGCGCAGCGCAAGGCGAAAGTCCTCGCGCGCCGACCCGGTATCCGGATCGGCCGACTCGACCGCCATCTCCGAGAGAAACGCCTCGACGGCCACCGCGTACTTGTTGGGCCACCACTTGTAGATGGTTGCCTTGCTCGCCCCGCTCCTGGCGGCGATGTCCTCGGTGGTCATCGCCCGCAGGCCGACCTCACGCATCAGCTCCGACGTCGCGCGCAGCACGGCCGCCCGGGACTGCTGGCTGCGCGGTCGGCCCAGACGGGTCCGGGGGCGATCCTCCGTCATCTGCCACCCTTCGCCAGCGAATACTAAACCTGACGTTCACAATAATGGATCACGGTGGGGTACTGACTCGGCCAAAGACAGTTTCAGCTAGCAGGGAAGCGCTGATTGATGTCAGCGGTGACGACACGGCTTCGCTGAGGCCGGATTCTGGTCCGGGAGTGGGCGCCATATCGGCGAGGTACTCGCCAGTGCCGTCAACCTGGTCAACCCCGAAGCACTGGTCATCGCCGGCAATATGCCCAAGGCCTACGACATACTCGCAGCAGGATTGCGCGAGAGCGCATACGGCAACGCGATCGCCCTGGCTACCCGCGAACTACAGATCCTGCCGTCGACCCATCGCGACCAATCCGGCGTAATCGGTAGCGCCGCAATGATCCTGGATCATGTGCTCAGCACCCGCGCCATCGACTCCACCCTCTGATACCGGATCCATCGTTGGGCCCACCGCCGGAAACCATCCCAACTCGGCCTGCGAGCAATCGCCGCGGAGTAGCAGCGATCGTTGTGGTGACGGCGATTGCAACGAGGCGGTCAATCAGGCCGATCGTGCGGACGTTCACGCGGTCCAAAATCGCCCTGGTGCTTGACGGTGCTGACGGCCGACAGGCATGCCGGTTCACCTTGCGGTCCTTGACGTCGACTACGACTCATAGGTGGCGATGACACCGCATGCGCAGTGGCAGCGACAGACTCCTTCGCCCAACCGTTCTCGCGCGGAGTTCACCGCATCAGGGGCTGACCCAAGGTCAGCGGCTGAGCCTCCCGATACTGATCGAGCACCTCGGGCGTCGCCGCGGCGGTAAATCGGTGGCACCGGACAACCATTGCGGCGGCGAATCCGCCCGCGACAGAACCCCTGCCGCCTGCCGCGCAGCGCCAAGCGCCACATACTCTCCGGTGTCGGCACCTGAACCGGTTGCCGAAGATGGCCAGCGCGATCCGGCGGACCGCTGCCGAGCGTGCGCCACCGCCGACCGGCAGGTTTGGCCAAAGCCAACCGTGCGCTAACGGCGGGTGAGGGGGCTTCCCGCCTGAGCGCACGAACGGGACAGCCGTCAGCGGTGGCCGCCGTGGTGGAACAGCAACCCGCCGCCGTATCCGAAGAACGGGTATTGCTGCTCGCCGGACTGCAGCGCCGCAGCCCCAGGCTCAGTGGTGATCTGCGCGTTGCCCGGCGACTGGACCACTGTCGCCGCGCCAGTGTCTGTGGTAGTGGATGCGGCTGCGGCGAGCGGTGCTAACCCGATCGCTGCCGCCGTGGCGACCATGGCAACTGGTGCGATGTAGCGAATTTTCATGAGTGTCCTCCTTGATCAGTTGGGCGTCCCACCCGCTTGGTGGATCACGC
>DASQCE010000651.1:0-6813 GCA_035634855.1 Mycobacterium sp. | reverse complement strand
GGGTTGAATTACTATCTGCAACAACTGAATCCGAAGCTACCGACGTTTCAGCAGGACATTCAGAAGACAGCCGTGGTGGCCAACATCTACGGCGACGCAGGTCCTGATCTGGCCCGAATCTTCGACAACGCACCCGCGATCAGCAACACGATCGTCGACCAGCAGGACAACCTGAACGCCACCCTGCTGGCCGCCACCGGGCTGGCCAATAACGGCACCGGGACGTTGGAGCCCGCCGAAAACGACTACATCGCCGCGATTCAGCGACTGCGGGTGCCGCTGAAGGTCGCCGCCGATTACTCGCCCGAGTTCGGTTGCCTGTTTCAAGGCGTCGCCAAGGCGATCGATACCTTCGCCCCGGTCATCGGCGGCATCCGACCGGGTCTGTTCGTCGCGTCGAACTTTCTGCCAGGCTCGCCGGCCTACACCTATCCGGAGAGCCTGCCGATTGTGAACGCGTCGGGTGGCCCGAACTGCCGTGGCCTACCCAATGTTCCGACCAAGCAGTACGGCGGCTCCTGGTATCACACGCCCTTCCTGGTGACCGACAACGCTTATGTTCCATACCAGCCGAACACCGAATTGCAGTTCGACGCGCCGTCCACTGTCCAGTTCCTATTCAACGGAGCGTTCGCTGAAAGGGACGAGTACTGATGAGCGCTTGCGCGAAGAGGCGAGGGCACTGATGAGCGCTTGCGCGAAGAGGCGAGGGCACTGATGGCCCGCGACCGGACGCTGGTGAAGGTCTCCATCTTCACGGTGGTGATGCTGTTGGTGGCGGCCATCCTGGTGGTGGTGTTCGGCGAGTTCCGATTCGCTGCGGACAGCTCGTATCACGCCACGTTCACCGACGCCTCGCGGCTGAAGGCCGGGCAGGACGTGCGAATCTCCGGCGTCCCAGTGGGAAGCGTCAAGAACGTCAGGCTGAATCCCGACAACACCGTCGACGTCGCGTTCAACATCAACAAGCGGTATCAGCTCTACACGTCCACCAGGGCGGTCGTCCGCTACGAAAACCTGGTCGGTGACCGCTATCTGGAGATCACGTCCGGGCCGGGAGAGCTGCGCAAGTTGCCTGCGGGATCGACCATCCCGAAGCAGAACACCCAGCCCGCATTGGATCTCGACGCGCTGCTCGGCGGACTGCGGCCGGTGCTCAAGGGTCTGGACGGCGCCAAGGTCAACGAGGTGAGTAGTGCTGTCATCGAGCTGCTGCAAGGTCAGGGCGGTGCGGTGTCGGATCTGCTGTCCACCACCAGCGCGTTCACCCAGAACCTCGCTGCCAGAGACCAACTCATCGGCGACGTCATCAACAACCTCAACACGGTGCTCGGCACGGTCGACGAGAAGGGTGCGCAGTTCAACGCCAGCGTCGACCAGCTACAGAAGCTGGTCACCGGGCTCGCGGAGGGTCGCGACCCGATCGCGGGCGCCATCCCGCCATTGGCGTCGGCCGAGAACGACCTCACTGACATGCTGCAGAAGTCACGGCGGCCGCTCCAGGGCGTCATCGAGAACACCAGACCGTTGGCGCAGCGGATCGACGAGCGCAAGGGTGACGTCAACAAGGTCATCGAACCGCTGGCCGAAAACTACTTGCGGCTCAACGCCCTTGGCGCATATGGATCGTTCTTCAACATCTACTACTGCTCGATCCGGATAAAGATCAACGGCCCAGCAGGCAGCGACATCCTGATTCCGTTCGGCGGCCCGCCGGACCCATCGAAGGGGAGGTGTTCGGAGAATGGCTAGGCCTGACGGCGGCAATCCGCTGCGCACCGGAATCTTCGGCATCGCGCTGGTGGCATGCCTTGTGCTGGTGTCGTTCGGCTACACCCAACTGCCGTTCTGGCCCCAGGGCAAACCGTACGAGGCGTACTTCACCGACGCAGGTGGGATCTCGCCCGGTAACGACGTCAACGTGTCGGGCATCAAGGTCGGCAAGGTGACGGGTGTCGAATTGGCGGGCGACGCAGCGAAGGTCACATTCACCGTCGATCGCGATGTCAGGGTCGGCGACCAGTCGCTGGTCGCGATCAAGACCGACACCGTGCTCGGCGAGAAGTCGTTGGCCGTCACCCCGCAGGGCTCGCGGGAGGCGACGGTTATTCCGTTGGGCCGCACCACGACTCCCTACACGCTGAACACCGCACTGCAGGACCTCGGCCAGAACGCGAGCGAGTTGGACAAGCCGAAGTTCGAGCAGGCGCTGCAGACGCTCACCGACACGCTGCGCGATGCGACCCCGCAGCTGCGCGGCGCGCTTGACGGCGTCGCGAACCTGTCGCGCAGCCTGAACAAGCGCGATGAGGCGCTCGAACAACTGCTGGCACACGCCAAAAAGGTCACCGACACCTTGGCGCAGCGTGCCGGTCAGGTCAACCAGCTGATCACCGACGGCAATATGCTGTTCGCCGCGCTAGATGAGCGCCGTCAGGCGCTTAGCAACCTGATCGCGGGCATCGATGATGTGTCCCATCAGCTTTCGGGCTTCGTCGCCGACAACAAGCGCGAGTTCAAGCCGGCGCTGGACAAGCTGAACGCGGTGATGGACAACCTGCTCGAGCGCAAGGAGCACATCGGCGAGGCCCTGCGGCGGCTGCCGCCCTACGCCACTGCGCTCGGCGAGGTCGTCGGCTCCGGTCCCGGCTTCGAAATCAACCTGTACGGCTTGCCGCCCGCCAGCCTCTCCGAGGTGCTCCTGGACACGTACTTCCAACCTGGCAAGCTGCCCGACAGCCTGGCCGACTACCTGCGCGGGTTCATCTCCGAGCGCCTGATCGTCAGGCCGAAGTCGCCATGACCCACGCCAATCCGTCCCTCACGCGCGGCCCCTGGCTGCGCGTGGCGCTGGCCGCCCTGCTGGTGGCCACGTTCGCCGTGGGCGTGTATGTGGTGTGGCCGTCACGCGCCGGGCACAAAGTGGTCGGCTACTTCACCTCGGCGGTCGGTCTCTACCCCGGTGACGACGTCCGCATCGTCGGTGTCCCGGTCGGCACCGTCGACTCGATCGAGCCGCGCGCCACCGACGTGAAGGTCACCATGTCGGTGAAGGACGGCGTGAAGGTGCCCGCCGACGCCAAGGCCCTCATCATCGCGCCAAACCTGGTGTCGGCCCGCTTCGTTCAGCTCACACCCGCCTACACCGGCGGCGCGGCGATGGCCGACGATGCAGAAATCGGCTTGGACCGCACGGCCGTTCCGGTCGAATGGGACGAGGTCAAGGAACAACTGACGCAGCTCAGCACCCAGCTCGGCCCGCAACAGGGTTCGATGCAGGGCCCGTTGTCGGCATTTGTCAACCAGGCCGCCGACACATTCGACGGCAACGGCGATTCGTTCCGGCAGGCGCTGCGCGAACTCTCGCAAACCGCTGGGCGGTTGGGTGATTCGCGCACCGACCTGTTCGGCACCGTCCGCAACCTGCAGGTGCTCGTCGACGCGCTGTCCAACAGCAACGAACAGATCGTGCAGTTCTCCAACCACGTCGCCTCGGTATCGCAGGTGCTGGCCGACAGCTCCACCGACCTCGACAACACCTTGGGGACGCTGAACCAGGCGCTGTCCGACGTCAAGGGGTTCCTGAACCAGAACAATCAGGCGCTCATCGACCAGGTATCCAAGCTGTCCCAGTTCACCCAGATCCTCACCGATCACAGCGACGACATCGAGCAGATCCTGCACATCACGCCCAACGGCTTGGCGAACTTCTACAACATCTACAACCCCGCGCAGGGCACCGTCGGCGGTCTGCTGACACTGCCCAACTTCGCCAACCCCGTCCAGTTCATCTGCGGCGGCACGTTCGACGTCGGCGCCTCGCCGGACAACTACAAGCGGGCCGAGATCTGCCGCCAGCGAATGGGTCCCGTGTTCAAGCGCATCACGATGAACTACCCGCCGATCATGTTCCATCCGATCAACAGCATCACCGCGTACAAGGGCCAGATCATCTATGACACCCCGCAGACCGAGGCCAAAGCGCAGACCCCCGTGCCGTACCTGCAATGGCAGAACGCGCCGGGAGTGACACCGCCGCAGATGCCGCCGGATGCGGACCTGACCTCACTGCTGGTTCCGCCCGCGCCCGAAGGTGCGCCGGGACAGCCAGCACCTGCAGCGACGACGTCGCACGCAGGCGGACCTGCTGGCGCGCCTGCTGACCCGAACGCGCCGACGCCCGCCGCACCATTGCCCGCAGAGGGAGCAGGCGGATGATGCGCACGGCGTTGGCCATCACCTCATGCGCCGTGCTGCTGACGGGCTGCCAGTTCGGCGGGCTGAACTCGCTTAATATGCCGGGTACCGCGGGCCACGGCGAGGGCTCCTACAAGATCACCGTCGAGTTGCCGGATGTGGCCACGCTGCCGCAGAACTCGCCGGTGATGGTCGACGATGTGACGGTCGGCAGCGTGTCGGGCATCGATGCCGTGCAGCGTCCCGACGGGACCTTCTACGCGGCGGTCCAGCTGTCGCTCGACAAGAACGTCAACCTGCCCGCGAATGCGACGGCGAAGGTTGCGCAGACCTCGCTGCTTGGTTCGCAGCACATCGAATTGGCGGCACCAGTCGGCGAGCCCGGATCGGGGAAACTGGCCAACGGCTCCGAGATACCGATGGAGCGCACCGGGCGATATCCGACCACCGAGGAGGTGTTGTCGTCGCTCGGCGTGGTGGTGAACAAGGGCAACCTCGGTGCGCTGCAAGACATCACCGACGAGACCTACAACGCCGTCGCGGGCCGCGAGGGCACCTTCACCGACCTTCTGCCCCGGCTGGCTGAGCTGACCAGTTCGCTGGACCGGCAGACGGACGACATCATCAGGGCTGCCGAAGGGCTCGACCGCTTCGCGGGAATCCTGGCGCGCAGTAAGGACAGTATCGGCCGCACGCTGGATTCGCTGCCCGAGGCGCTTGAGGTCCTCAACAACAATCGCGCCAACATCGTCGACGCGTTCGGCGCACTGCGAAGCTTCGCGACCATCGGGTCGCGCATTCTGCAGCAGACCAAGGACGATTTCGCCGCGGACTTCAAGGACCTCTACCCGATCATCAAGGCGTTCAACGACAATGCCGACTTCGTGATCAAGGACCTCGAGCTGCTGCCGACGTTCCCGTTCCACTACAAGTACCTGCGCAACGCGGTTCGGGGTGACTACCTCAACGTGTTCGTGACGTTCGACCTGACGCTGCGGCGCCTCGGCGAATCGGTGTTCACCACATCGCTCGGTCTTGACCCGAACATGAAGCATATGGACGAGGTGGTCAACCCACCGGACTTCCTCACCGGCGCGATGGCGAACCTGTCCGGTCAGGCCGTTGACCCGTTCCAGATTCCTGCGGGCACCGCTACTCAGCACGAGGGGAAGCCGTAATGCTGGACAGGCTGACCCGGCTTCAACTGTCGATCTTCGCGGTTGTCACGGTGCTCACCGTCGGCGCCATCTCGATCTTCTACCTACACGTGCCCGCCGCGATGGGGATCGGCTCGTACAACGTCAAAGCGAATTTCGTTGCGGGCGGCGGCCTTTACCAGAACGCCAACGTCACATACCGCGGAGTGACCGTCGGCCGGGTGGAATCGGTCGGGCTGTCCAACGATGGAGTCGTGGCGGACATGCGGCTCAACAGCGGCACTCCGGTGCCCGACAACGTCACCGCGACCGTCAAGAGCGTCTCCGCTGTCGGCGAGCAGTACATCGACCTGGTGCCGCCGGAGGCGCCGTCGCGCTCGACGCTGCGCAACGGGGCGACCATCGACCAAGCGCACACCCGGATCGGCCAGGATATCTCTGGGCTCCTGACCGAGGCGGACAAGCTGGTCAGCAGCGTCGGCAACAGCCGACTGCAGGATCTGCTGCGCGAAACGTTCAAGGCGTTCAACGGTTCCGGACCGGAGTTGGCGCGGCTGATCCAATCGTCGCGGCTCTTGGTCGACGAAGCGAACGCCAACTACGGACAGGTCACCCAGCTGATCGATCAGGCGGGACCATTCCTCGACGCGCAGATCCGCAGCGGCGACGACATCAAGTCGTTGGCCGCGGGCCTGGCCCGGTTCACCGGTGAAGTCGCCAACGCCGATCCGCAGGTGCGGTCGGTGTTGCAGAACGTGCCAGGCGCGGCGGAGGCGGCCAACACCACCTTCGAAGGCATCCGCCCGACATTCCCGGTGCTGGCCGCCAATCTGGCCAACTTCGGCCGGATCGGGGTGATCTACCGGAAGTCGCTCGAGCAGGCCCTGGTGATCTTCCCCGCATTGATGGCGGCGCTGATCAACGTCGGTGGTGGTGTCCCGGCCGACGAGGGCGGCAAGCTGGACTTCAAGGTCGACCTGCAGGACCCGCCGCCGTGTTCGACTGGGTTCATCCCCCCGACGGAGATCAGGTCACCGGCCGACACCACGCTGCGCGAACTGCCGACCGACCTGTACTGCAAGACAGCACAGAACGACCCCGCCGTGGTGCGCGGTGCACGCAACTATCCGTGCCAAGAATTCCCTGGCAAGCGGGCACCGACGATTCAGCTCTGTCGCGACCCGCAGGGATATATCCCGGTCGGCAGCAACCCGTGGCGCGGTCCACCGGTGCCGTACGGCACACCGGTCGAGGATCCGCGGATGACCCTGCCAATGAATAAGTTCCCCTTCATCCCGCCGCAGGTTGATCCAGATCCGGGGCCGCCGGTGGTGCAGTTGCCGCCCGGTGTTGCGCCAGGTCCGGGGCCGGCGCCACACGCGCCGTTCCCGCTGCCGGTGCCGCCGAACGACAACGGCCCGCCGCCGCCGTGGCCCTACTACGCGCCGCCGGATCAGGT
>DASQCE010000650.1:0-6385 GCA_035634855.1 Mycobacterium sp. | reverse complement strand
CCGCGGTAGGTCTTGCCGTTGCGGTACCACAGCTGGGTCATCGTCCCGAAGATCAGTTTGTTGCCCAGCCCACTGGGAAAGATGTCAGGCGTCGTGAAGTACTGCGGCGCATCGAATTTCAACGGGTCCTTCTGTAGCTTGGCGGGCAGCTGATCGAGCGTAGCCAGGGAGCCCCTGGAGATCACCGCGCGGCCGAGCTTGGGCGGCGCACTGATCGCGTCGAACCAGCCCGACGAGTACGTGTAATTGTTCTCGCTGCCGTCGCTGTGGAATGCGATGGTTTCGTCGAGGCCAGACGTCACATCGCCGTCGGCGATGAAGTAGGCGGTCTCGGTGGGCGTCATCTCGATGGTCGCCCGCAGGATGATGCCGGTCAGCCCGTTGCCCCCGACTGTGGCCCAGAACAGCTCGGCCTCGGGACCATTGGGGGTGAGCTGGCGGATCTCGGCATCGGCGGTCAGTAGGTCCATCGACCGCACGTGGTTGCCGAAGCTGCCCGCGCTGTGGTGGTTCTTGCCATGGATGTCGCACGCGATGGCGCCGCCGATGGTGACCTGCCGGGTACCGGGCAGCACAGGAACCCATAGCCCGAGCGGCAGCGCGGCCCGCATCAGTTGGTCGAGATTGACGCCCGCGTCGACATCCACCAAATGGGTGTCGCTGTCCATCGTGTGGATCCGGCTCAGCGCGGTCATGTCGATGACGAGGCCGCCGCCGTTCTGGGCGTTGTCGCCGTATGAGCGGCCCATTCCGCGGGCGATCACCCCACGCGCGTCGGCTTGCGATACGGCTTTGGCGATCACCTCGGGGTCCGGGGTCGACAGCACCTGCGCGACGCTCGGCGCGGTGCGGGCCCAGCCGGTGAGCCGCCGGGTACTGGTCTCAAACATCGTGACGAGGGTACCGCCTGACGCTTCTGGCTCAGCGCAGCCGGAATATGACCGCCCGCTGGACGATGAAGTTGATCACAGTCGCGGTGCCCTGCGCGATGACGAACGCCACCGGCACGGCCCACACCCGGTAGTCGAACAGATGCAGGCAGAAGTGGTTGAGTCCGACCTGTACGGCGAAGGTGACCGCGTACAGAGCCATGACCCCGATGAACCGGGCGGTGCTGGGGTCTGCTTGGAACGTCCATCGCCGGTTGATCAGGTAGGCCGTGATGGTGCCGACGATGAAGCTGATCGCCTTGGCCAGGTCGACCTGCAGGCCCACTCCCTTATACAGGAGCACGTAGAGGCCAAAGTCGACGATCGCCGAGAAACCGCCGGTGACGATGAATCGCCACACCTGGGTCTTCAGCGTCAGGTTCGGCGACATGGGAGGCTCGGCCACCCGGGCAGCTTAGCCAGCCAGGCTGCTGGCCCTCAGCACACCGCACAGCGCCTCGACCGCGCGGCCGAACGCATGCTCGGCGGGGGCGGCGAACCCGACAATGATGCCGTCGTGGTCGGCGATCTCCTGACCGGCCAGTGGATGGCGCATCCGCGACAGGCCCTGCAGCGCGATACCGGCCTCACCAGCCCGTCGCAGCACCTCGTGCTCACTGCCCTCGGGCAGGGTCAGCAGCACGTTGACGCCGGCGGCCAGACCACTGATCCCAACGTCGAATCCGGTCAGCGCGTCGACGAGAACGTCACGGCGCCGGCGGTAACGCGCACGCATCCTGCGAATATGGCGGTCGTACTGACCGCTGGTGATGAAGTCGGCCATCGTGAGCTGGTTGATGGCGTCGACGTAGAACTGCTCGCCACCGGCGGCGTCGATGACCGGGCCGACGAGGTCGTCGGGCAGCGCCATCCACCCCAGCCGCAAGGTCTGCGCCAGGCTCTTGCTGGTCGATCCCAGGTAGGCGACCCGCTCGGGACACAGGGCCTGCAGCGCCCCTACGGGCTGGCGGTCGTAGCGGAACTCGCCGTCGTAGTCGTCGTCGAGCACGTAGCCACCGGTGCGCTGGGCCCAGTCGACGACGGCGGTGCGCCGCGACGGGTGCAGCGGCATGCCCTGCGGGTTGTGGTGGGCAGGGGTGAGCAGCACGGCGGGCACGTCCAGCTCGTCGAGATCACTTACCATCGCGCCGTTTTCGTCGAGGCCGATCGGGATCGTCTGCACCCCGAGCGCTGCGATCGCGTCGCGAAAGATGAACAGCCCGTAGGCCTCGAGGGCAATCGGACCGCCGATGACCCGTGTCAACAGTTCGACCGCATGCCGGACACCGGCGCAGATCACGATCGACTCCGGCGATGTGCGCACGCCGCGCGCACGGGCAAGATATTCGGCGAGCGCGTCGCGAAGCTCGGGCCGACCGCGCGGATCTCCCATCCGCAGCGCCTCGGTGGGCGCGTTGGCCAGGGCCCGGCGGGTGGCGGCCACCCATGCGTTGCGCGGAAACTCGGCCACGTCAGGGGAGCCGGGCATCAGGTTGTGCGTCGGAACGACGCGCACGCCGCGGGGTCTTGCGGGTATGCCCGCTCCGCTGGCGTTGACCACCCAGGTGCCTGCGCCCTGGCGCGACGCGAGCCAGCCTTCGGCAACGAGCTCGGCGTAGGCGTCCGACACTGTGTTGCGGGCCAATCCGAGGTCTGTGGCCAGGCTGCGGGATGGCGGCAGCATGGTGCCGGGCGCCAAGCGGCCCGACCGCACGGCGTCACGCAGGGCGCTGAGCAGCAGGTCTCGGGCTCCGCGGGCGCCCGGTGTGATGGTCTGGCGCAGGTCTAGATGTAGGTCGCGGCTTCCCGAATTGGCCCATGAATCCATACCCAAATTGAACCATGCAGATGGGACTTTCCGCAGTAGTGTAGTCGGCATGACACAGACACTGGAAAGGCTCACCGCCGACCGCCTCAAGATCTACAAGACGTCGCCCGAGCTGTACGAGGCGATGATGGTGCTGAGCAACGCGGCAGCCAAGGACATCGAGCCCGAACTCGGCGAGCTGATCAAGATCCGCGCCTCGCAGATCAACCACTGCGCGTTCTGCCTCGATATGCACACGCGCGATGCGCGCAAGCACGGCGTGAGCGGTCAGAAGCTCGACGTAATCGCGGCCTGGGAAGAGGCCGGCGGCCTGTTCACCGAACGTGAGCGGGCGGCGCTGGCGCTGACGGAGGCCATCACCAAGCTCGGCGACGGCCACGTCTCCGACGAGGTGTATTCAACGGCCGCAGCGGTTTTCACCGAACGCGAGCTGGGACAGGTCATCGCGATGGCGGTCACCATCAATGCGTGGAACCGTATCAATGTGACGGTCCGCCTCGAACCCTCCCGCCGCTGACGACACACTAGGAGCCCATATGACAACCGCCACTCACACCACCCGCCGTATCAACCTCAACCGCGTCTCGCCCGAGGTCTACGAAGCGATCGTCGTACTGAACAACGCGGCCGCAAAGGACATCGACCCGGATCTGGCGGAGCTGATCAAGATTCGCGCGTCGCAGATGAACCACTGCGCGTTCTGCCTCGACATGCACAGTGCCGACGCACGCAAGCGCGGCATCAGCGAACAGAAGCTGGCCCTGTTGCCTGCGTGGGAAGAGGCCGTTGGCATCTTCACCGAGCAGGAGCAGGCGGCGCTGGCGCTGACCGAGGAGATGACCGACCTCACCCGCCACCACGTCTCCGACGAGGTGTATGCCCGTGCGGCGGCGGCGTTCTCCGAGCGGGAGCTGGGGCAGGTCATCGCGATGGCGCTGACGATCAACGCCTGGAACCGCATCGGCGTGACAACGCGCCTGCCGCTGCCCAAGCGCTAATACGGTCGAGGCGTGCAGACCCGGTCCGGTGCAGAGATCGTCGTCGACGGCGACACGGTCTACAAGCTGCACCGGCCGGGGACCGACCCGCGTGCGCTGGCGACCCGGCTCCGCATCGCGGCGGAGTCGGGTTTCCTGCTGACGCCGCTCGACGTCGTGCCGGAGCGGGTCGGTTCGCGTTGGCGCAGCCGCTGGCCGCGGGTGGAAACTGTTGTGCCACAACCTGAATGCGCGCCATGGGCCGAGGCGGGCCGACTGTTGGCCAGGCTGCACGGCGAAGCCATACCCACGCGCGTGCCGCCACATGGTTGGCCACAGCGGCTGCGACGCATGCTGCGATCCACCGAGGACGCCACCGTGCGGCGTGCGGCGGCCGAGCTTCGGCCCGAAGTGTGGCGGGCCGGGTCACCAGATCGGCCGACGACGCTGGTGCACGGCGACTGGCACCTCGGCCAGCTCGGCCGGCCGGGCGTCTCCGAGCCGTGGCTACTCATCGACGTCGACGACCTCGGTGTCGGTGACCCGGCGTGGGACCTCGCCCGACCCGCGGGCTTCTGGGCGGCGGGACTCATCCCCGACGATGACTGGACCACGTTTGTGGCGGCCTACCGTGATGCGGGCGGACCCGCACTACCGGACGGCGACCCCTGGCCGGTGCTTGACGCGTTCGCCCGAGCCGCCGTCGTCCAGGCCGCCGCCCATCACCCCGACGACGAACTGCTCCGCGCCGCGTGCGCCCGCATGCTCTAGCTGGAGAAGAACAGCCGGCCGAATCCCTGCTTGCGGTAGTGCTTGCTGCCGCGGTGTCCCCAGCCTGGGCCGTGGTCGTACCCGTGCTGAGCCGGCGGTGGTGGCGGAGGCGCCGCCTGCACGAACCGGTTCTCCATCTGCGTCAGCGCCTCGAGCTCACCGAAGTCCAGGAAGATGCCGCGGCAGGTATCGCACTGTTCCAGGTGGATGCCGTTGCGCTCGTAGGTCTTCATCACGCCGGCGCACTTCGGACACAACAGCGTGTTCCCCACGCCGGGCGACGGGGCGGACTTCGGTGGTTCGTATGGCGGGATGCTCATACCTCCACAACGGCCGAGCATCCAGCGAAGTGCCTGGAGCTAGAAGGGTGGTGGGTCGGCGGCGTAGCGGGCCCGGTTTCGGGCATGTGTCGTCCAGAATCTGCGCCCGGGAACGCGCCCGTTCTTTAACTTGCGAACGTCAAAGGATGGCCCCCGCCGAAATTGGTTTGAGATACAGGTTGTAATGGGGGTGCGATCGCCGCCGGACCAAGCAAGGATAACCACCACTGACCAGCTAGTTCACATCGACCGATGACGGAAATCGAACCCCGCGATCTCAGCTTGAGAAGCCCGGCTGAGCCCGTCGCACCGAGTGCCGGTGGCGGTCGAGATGCGCGATGTCCGATCACGGTGTGTGCGCAAACTCGGTGTCCCATCGATCCATGTTCTCGATCGCGAGATGAAACGGCGCTGGGCTGATGCTCTGCTCACCCGCGAACGGACGGTCCATCGCGGCGATGAGGTAGAAGACGAGTCCGATCGACGTCGCGAGCAGCCCGATGATCCAGAGGTGGAAGCGTGTCGGCGCGAGCACCACAGTCGTCCCCATCGTGAGCGCGGAGCCGATCAGTACGACCGCCCATAGCGTGAGCGGTACCGCCGCCTCGGCGGTGTGGAGTCGCGTTCGACGCTCATTCAGCACGTCGTTAGCAGTTGCCCAGATCTCGGGCATGAGCGCTTCGCGGCGTGGCGTATCTGGTTCTAGCTCGCCAATGGTGTGAAACATTCGATCGAAGGCGTTCCACGCCTCACTGTTCGATTGTCCCCGCTCCATGTCGTGCCATTCCACCGTCGCCACGATGTCGGCGTACTTGCGGAGCATGCGGCGCGCCTCTAGCGACTCTGCGCTGTCGAAGATCGACAAGTCGCGTGCGAGCTGGCCGACGCTGTTGGCTTCATTGACGACGGCCGTTTCGGCCGCGCCGAACGACTGCCAAACCGACACCGCCACGAACGCAAGCAGCAGGGCGTAGATGGTCGCGATGACGGTCAGGACGGCCATCGACACGTTCGTCTCGACGTCGGTGAACGACCGCCGCCAGACCTGACGGATGAGGAAATAGCCGGGGTAGGCCAGCCCGACGACCGTGCCGACGATGCACACGGCCATCAGCCAGCCGGGGAGGTTGTACAGAAACAGCATGCGCGGCCGAGCGTATCAACAGCCAGCCGCTCGCGGCACCAAAAACCCAGAGTGCCGGTGGGCCGATCTGACCGGGCTGAATGAGCCGATCACCACTAAAGGCGAATTACACGGGCCGGGGCATCGCTGCGATCACAGGTAGCGTAGGCCACACCACAACCGCCCGCATGTGGATGAATTCGGGCCCGGGGATAACTTCTGCCGGATGTCGGACCCGTCAGGTACAAGCTGGTAGCGCGCAAACGCCAGCCCCTTCAAGTGCGCGGTGACCAACTCGACGCGCACCACCGCGCGGGTGCCGAACAAACAGCCCAGGTCTAAACCCAGTACGGAACGCGCGCCCGATATTGACGCATCGCGAACGCGGCGAGGATCCAACCGATCACAGTCAGTGCCAGCACCACCACCCAGTGCCG
>DASQCE010000649.1:0-17646 GCA_035634855.1 Mycobacterium sp. | reverse complement strand
CGGCCGCCGTTGCCCTCGGCGATCGCTTCTATCAGTTTGGCGTGCTCGTCCCACGCAGCTTTCCCACGGACGCGAGCGATCGGCAGGTAGTACCACCGGACCCGACGGTCGACCGACCCGATGAGATCTGCCAAGACCTTGTTGCGCGACATCGAGACGATGTGGCTGTGTAAAGAGGCGTTGGCGGCGACGAGGCCCTCCTGGTCGTCTGCGGCGAGCGCCGCCTCGCCGCGGCGGTGGAGTGTCCAGAGGTGCTGGAGCTGATCGGCCGTCGCATGCTCGGCGGCCAGCCTTGCGGATTCTGTTTCAAGGAGGGTTCGCGCGGCCAGAAGCTGATCGGCCTCGTCTTCGGTGGGCACGTGCACGAACGCGCCGAGAGCGGGTCGCAGGTCTACCCACCCCTCAGTCTGCATGCGCTGCAGTGCCTCCCGAACGGGCTGTCGGCTGACGCCCAGTTGCGCCGCCAGATCGTTCTCCACCAGGTGCTCACCCGGCTGCAACTCCGCGGTGATGATCATCTCGACGAGAGCGTCGTAAACCGCCTCGCGGAGCGGTGCCGGACGCTCGACAGGTGGCGGTCCGGTCCGCGCGGTAGCTCCACCGAGTACACCCCGGGCGGTGCGGATCAACGGATGAGTCATGAGCTGCCCTTCTGGTCGCGGACAGGGTGCTCATAGCATACAGTCGCCAGGATCCAATGAGCCGAGACTTGTGGCTGAGACATGCCGCACACAGGCCGTTGCTGTGCCGCCGTCGATTCTCGAATAATTTCGTAATACGGAATAAGCTTGTCGCTCAGCGGAGTCGCAAGCCTAATCGAAGATCGGAGGGTTCCGGTGGCTGACGAATCGTCGACCAAGTCCGGTGTGCAGTCGGTTGAGCGCGCATTCGAGCTGCTGGAGATCATGGCCAGCGCGGGCGGCAGTATGGCGTTGGGGGAGTTGGCGACTCGCGCTGAGCTGCCACAGCCGACGATTCACCGTCTTGTCCGCACGCTCCTGGTGAAGGGCTATGTCAGGCAGCTCGAGAACCGCCGCTATGCGTTGGGGCCCAAGTTGATTCGGTTGGGTGAAAGTGCAGCGCAACTCATCGGCGCATGGTCTCGCCCTCATCTGACCGAACTGGTGGAGCGAACGGGCGAGAGCGCCAACATGGCGGTGCTGGACAACGATATGGCGGTGTACGTCGCTCAAGTGCCGTCGCCGCATGCGATGCGCATGTTTACCGAAGTGGGTCGGCGCGTCCATCTTCACTGCACCGGAGTCGGTAAGGCGCTCCTGATGCAGCTTCCCAACGACAGTGTGCTTGCGCTGTTGAAACGCGCGGGAATGCCGGCCTCCAACGAGAACTCGTATACGACCCCGGACGCGCTCATCCGCGACATCGAGCTGAGTCGGTCCCGCGGCTACGCCGTTGACGAAGGTGAGCAGGAGATCGGCGTGCGCTGCTTTGCGGTGCCGGTGCCGGACGCGCCCACCTTGACCGCGATCTCGATCTCGGGACCGGCGGCGCGTCTCACGTTGAAGTCGTCGACGAAAGTGACGCCGCTGCTGAAACAGGCCGCCCGCGATATCGCCTCGGAATTCGACAGAGAGGCCGCGGTCTAGTCAAGGAGCAGCAGTGCCGCGGTCGTCGGCGCATCCTCCAGCGATTCGGCGAGATCGTTGAACTCGACGATGTTGTCGATCTCGGTGCCCATCGCGATGTTGGTGATCTTCTCCAGGAAAATCTCGACCACCACGGGCACCTTGTGCTCGTGGGCCAGTTGCTGCGCTCGTAACAACGACGGGCCGATGTCCTGTGGGTCGACCACTTGAATCGCCTTGCAGCCGAACCCTTCCGCGACGCGCAGGTGATCGACGCCGTAACCCTTGGGGACGTCGCTGTCCCCGGACTCCTGGGCGTTGATGTTGTCAAAGCCCAGCGACACAAAGTAATTCATGTCGAAGTTGCGCTGCGCCTGGCGGATCAACCCCAGATAGGAGTTGTTCACGACCACATGAACGTAGGGCAGGTTGAACTGCGCCCCGACTGCGAGTTCCTCGATGAGGAACTGGAAGTCGTAGTCTCCCGACAACCCCACCACGGTGGCGTTGGGGTCGGCGGCGACGACGCCGAGGGCGGCGGGTACCGTCCACCCGAGTGGTCCGGCCTGACCGCAGTTGATCCAGTTCCGTGGTTCGTACACCTGCAGGAACTGTCCACCTGCGATCTGTGACAGTCCGATCGCGGTGACATAGCGAACATCACGGCCGAACGCGCGATTCATTTCCTCGTACACGCGTTGCGGCTTGATCGGAACGTCGTCGAAGTGGGTCTTGCGATGCATTGTCTGCTTGCGGTGCCTGCAGTCCTCGACCCACGTGCTCCAATCCGGCAGCGCCCCCGCGGCGCTTCGCTCCTTGGCGACGGCAACGAACTGCTCGAGCGCCGCCTTCGCATCCGAAACGATTCCGAAGTCAGGGGCGAAGACGCGGCCGATCTGGGTCGGTTCGATGTCGACGTGAACGAAACGTCGTCCCCTCCGGTAGGTGTCCAACCCACCGGTGTGGCGGTTCGCCCACCGGTTACCGATTCCGAGAACGAAATCGGATGCGAGCATTGTTGCGTTGCCGTAGCGATGGGACGTCTGCAGTCCGACCATGCCTGCCGCAAGGCCGTGATCGTCTGGAATGCTGCCCCAACCCATGAGCGTCGGCACCACGGGGATATTGAGGATCTCCGCTAGCTCGACCAGTAGATCCGAAGCGTCGGCGTTGATGATGCCGCCGCCCGCGACGATCAGGGGTCGCTCGGCGGATACCAGCATGTCAATGGCCTTTGCGGCCTGGGCTCGCGATGCCGCAGGCTTGTAGACCGGCAGCGGCTGATAGGACTCAGGATCGAAATCGATCTCAGCCAGCTGGACATCGATGGGCAGATCGATGAGTACCGGACCCGGCCGGCCCGACCGCATCAGGTGGAAGGCCTGCGCGAAAGCACCGGGGACCTGTCCGGGTTCGAGCACTGTCATCGCCATCTTGGTGACGGGCGCGGCGATCGCAGCGATGTCGACGGCTTGGAAGTCCTCCTTGTGCAGCCTGTCCACCGGCGCCTGGCCGGTGATCGCCAGTATCGGAATGGAATCCGCTGAGGCGGAGTACAACCCGGTGATCATGTCCGTCCCGGCAGGACCGGAGGTGCCGATACACACGCCGATGTTTCCCGCTGCGGCGCGCGTGAAGCCCTCGGCCATGTGGCTGGCGGCTTCGACATGGCGGGCAAGGACGTGCTTGATCCCGCCATGTGCGCGCATCGCCGAGTAGAACGGGTTGATCGCCGCCCCGGGCAGGCCGAAAGCTTGGGTGGCGCCTTCGATCTCGAGAATTCTGACGGCCGCATCGACCGTTCGCATCCGCGTCATTGGCCAGCCCCGCTTTCCTTGCCCGACAGCCGCTCGACACCCAGCAAGAGGGCCGAATGGTCCAGTCCACCTTCGCCGTTGGCCAGTGCCGAGGCCATGAGCTGGGCGACCAGCGAGCCGAGTGGTGTGACCACACCTGCTTCCCGCGCGGCGGCGGTGACGATTCCGAGGTCCTTGTGGTGCAGCGCGATACGGAAACCGGGGTCGAAGTTTCGCGCCAGCATCTTCGGGGCCTTCTGGTCGAGCACTGCCGAGCCGGCCAACCCACCGCCGAGAACCTTGATCGCCGCATCGATGTCGACGTCGTAGGCCTGCAGGAAGGTGATCGCTTCGGCGAGCAGCTCGATGTTGCCCGCGACGATCAACTGGTTGGCGGCCTTGACGGTTTGGCCGGCACCGTTGGAGCCGACGTGCACGATGGTCTTGCCGACGAGGTCGAGAATCGGCTTGGCGGTGGCGAAGTCGTCTTCGGAGCCGCCAACCATGATCGACAGCGTGGCGTTCTTGGCGCCGGGCTCGCCGCCGGACACCGGCGCGTCGATGATGCGCAGTCCACGCTCGGCGCCGACCTTGGCGAATTCCGCGGTGACGTCGGGCCGGATCGAGGAGAAGTCGATCACCAGTGTGCCAGGCTGGGCATGGGCGAAGACCCCGTCATCTCCCAGCAGGACGCTCTGCACCTGGGGTGAGTCAGGCACCATGATCGCGACCACGTCGGCGTCCTTGACCGCCTGCTCGATGGATTCGGCGGCCTTGCCCCCCGCTTCGACCACGGCGGCGGTGCGTTCCGGTGACGTGTCCAAGCCGATGACCGTATACCCGGCCTTGATGAGGTGGGTTGCCATTGGGCTTCCCATGATCCCCAGCCCGATGAAAGCGATTGTGCTCATTAGATCCTCGTTTCTGCTCGTGGTTGCAAGGTCGCGACGCGCTCGGCCCGGGGCAGCCATTCGAAGGTGTCCGGCTTGGTCGCCTTGTACTCCAGGCCGACGTATCCCCGGTAGCCATGGCCGGTCAGCTGCTCGAGGTAGGTGCGGAGCGGGATTTCGCCGGTCCCCGGTTCACCCCGCCCTGGCGCGTCGGCAATCTGGACGTGACCGATCCGGCTGGCGTAGTCGTCTATCGCGGCGGTGATGTCGTCGCCGTTGACGTGGAGGTGGTAGAGGTCGGCAAGCAGTCGCAAGTTGGTTGCACCGTGCTCGGAGTGCACCCGATCGATCACGTGGACGGCGTCGGCGGCGGTCGTGATGGGATATCGTGGTGCGCCGCTTACGGGTTCGACCAGTACTGTTGCGCCGATGCGGTCCGCCGCGCGCGCGGCGTAGGCAAGGTTCTCGGCCCCGACTTGGTCCTGGGTCGCGGGCGAGTATTCCTCAATGCGGTTGCCGTAAAGCGCGTTGAAGGCGCGGGTCCCGAGCGATTCGGCGATACCGACGGCGATCTCGACATTGTCGCGGAACGCCTGCGTCAAGGCGGGATTGGACAGAATCCCACGATCGCCTGCGGGCATGTCACCGGCGGCGAAGTTGAGGCCCGTCAACTGAACGCCCGCATCCTGGATGGCTCGGATGAAGGCGGTGACGTCTGCGTCCGGCGGCGTCGGGGTGTCGAACGGCCACCAGAACTCGACCGCCTCGAAGCCGGAGTTTCGGGCCGCGCCCGGCCGGTCCAGCAGTGGTAGTTCGGTCAGCAGGATCGAGCAGTTGACCGTGTAGGTGGCCGTCATTTTGGCATTCCTCTCTGTGCTCTTGCCGACGGAGCCCGCGACACCAGGACGTAGCAGGCGGTAGCCCCACCCCCCAGCGGTACATCGCGAGTGCGCCGTACAGCATGGCCATCTCAGACTTTTATTCCGTATTACGGAACTTCCATTTCATTATGCAATATACTAAACCCTCCGCCGTTCGGCGTTGTCAAGGGGGACCGTCAGTAATACCTGCCAGCCGGCATGAACGCTTGACGATCGCCCCCAGCGTGTGCCAGCGTTGATCAATCGAAATAGTTATTCCGCAATGCGGAATAAAATTAAGATCTCGCAGATGGACGGTGGTCCGATGGATGGCCATGTGGTGATTGCGCCCGACAAGTTCAAGGGCTCGTTGACGGCCGCAGAGGCGGCTCACGCGATATCCGTGGGTCTCAAACGCGGGTACCCAGCCTTGGCAACGGTGCTGTGCCCGGTCGCCGACGGCGGCGACGGAACCCTCGGTACTGTCCTTGCAGCGGGATTCGAGAAGATCCCTGTCTATGCCGAAGGGCCGACAGGCCAGGTGGTCCACACTGCGTATGCCCGTAGTGGCAAGACCGCTTTTGTCGAAATGGCGGAAATCTGTGGCCTGCAACGGCTTCCCGGCGGCGTGCCCGCTCCTATGACCGCATCCAGTCATGGCCTCGGGGCGGTGGTTGCTCAGGCGCTCGATCACGGATGCCGCGACATCATCATCGGCGTTGGGGGCAGCGCGAGCACCGACGGGGGTGCGGGCTTTCTCACCGCGCTCGGCGCAACCGTACGCGATCAATACGGCGCGCCGGTCGATCCGTCCGGGGCTTCTATCGGCACCGCCGCACAGCTTGACCTGACTGGCTTGCACCCCGAGATCGTTTCCGCCACATTTACTCTCGCCGTCGATGTCGACAACCCGCTGTGCGGTCCGCTGGGTGCGGCGAACGTCTATGCACCGCAAAAGGGGGCAAACCCAGACCAGGTCATCGAGCTCGACCGATCCCTTCGTCGCTGGGCCGACGTCGTCGAACGCGAAACGAAGACGGATCACCGAACAGCCGCCGGAGCCGGTGCTGCAGGTGGCGTCGGTTTCGCAGCGCTGGCTGTACTGGGCGCGCGGATGCAGCCTGGCATCGACGTGATCCTCGACCGCATCGAGCTGGACAGACATCTGCAGTCTGCGCGCGCAGTCGTGACCGGCGAGGGCTCGCTCGATCGCCAGTCCTTGCGCGGCAAGGCTGCGGTCGGGGTGTGTCGGCGTGCCAGCGCCTACGGCGTACCGACGTTCGCCGTCGCGGGGGTGTCGGCGCTGGCCCCGGCCGAAGTTCGTGCCGCAGGATTCGCCGGCGTCTACGCGCTCAGCGACTTAGAACCAGACGCTGCGCGCTCAATGAGTCAGGCTGCCGAACTGCTCGCCGTGGCGAGCGAGAAGCTGGCGCGACACCTGACTTCGTAGACGTCAGCCGCCAAAGGACGGGCACGCTCAGCGCAATTTGACGACGACCTTGCCCTTGGCCGTCCGGTCCTCCAGTGAGGCGATCGCCTCGGCGGCGCGCTCCAGGGGGTAGACGATCGGCTCGGGCGCCGACACCGTGCCCGACGCCAGCAGCGGCTCCAACTCGGCCCACTGCTCGCCCAGATAGCCGGGGTGAGTCAGCGTCCAGGCTCCCCAGCCGACGCCGACGACATCGACGTTGTTCAGCAGCAACCGGTTGACCTTGACGGTCGGGATGTCGCCGCCGGTGAAGCCGATGACCAGAAGCCGGCCGCCAGGCGCCAGGGAGCGCAGCGAGTCGGTGAACCGGTCGCCGCCGACTGGATCGACCACGATGTCCACGCCGCGCCCGCCGGTCAACTCCTTGACGGCGTCCTTGAAGCCTTCGGCCAGCACGACATCCGACGCGCCCGCCGCCTTGGCGACCGCCAGCTTGGCCTCGGTGCTCACCACTGCGATGGTGCGGCCCGCGCCCCAGGCGGGTGCGAGACGCAGCGTCGACGTGCCGATCCCGCCCGCAGCGCCGTGCACCAAGACGGTCTCACCCTCGGCGAGCCTGCCCCTGGTGCGCAGTGTGTGATGCACCGTCAGATCATTGAACAGCAGCCCGGCGCCGGCCTCGAACGACACCGTGTCGGGTAGCTTGAACACTCGATCGGGTTGCAACGCAACAACTTCCGCCATGGCTCCGCACAGCATCGTCAGCGCCGCGACGCGATCACCGGCCTTGACGTGCGCACCGTCCGGTGCGCTGCGCACCACTCCGGCGACCTCCGACCCCGGGGTGTAGGGCATTTCCGGCTTGTGCTGGTAAAGCCCCCGCGATTGCAGGGCATCCGGGAACGCCACACCCGCGGCGTGTACGTCGATGAGGACTAGGCCGTCACCGCTTGGCTCGTCGATCTCGACGACTTCCGCGGCCTGCGGGCCATCGAGCCGGGCTATCTGAATCGCGCGCATTGCGGCCTTCCTCTCATCGACTCGCACCATTTAACTCCTGCGCCGGCTGCTCCCAACCGACCGGTAGGCTGGTATTCACGGCAGCGTTGCCGAACTCGATAGGAGCACGTATGGGACGTGGCGAGGAGGCCGGCCCGCCGGCCAGAAAATTCGCCGCGGCCGCGGCATTGCCGAAGGGCCACGTCGTCCACGTTCGCTCCAAGGACGGCCTCCGCCTGCACACCGAGGTCTTCGGACCGGAGGATGGCTACCCGATCGTGCTCGCGCACGGCATCACCTGCGCCCTCCGGGTTTGGGCCTACCAGATCGCGGACCTGTCCAACGATTACCGCGTCATCGCATTCGACCACCGCGGCCACGGCAAGAGCGCGGTGCCGTCGCGCAGGCATCGCTACGGCCTCGACTTTCTGGCGGCCGACCTCGACTCCGTACTCGAGGCCACGCTGGCGCCGGGCGAGCGCGCCGTCATCGCCGGACACTCGATGGGTGGCATCGCGATCACGTCGTGGGCCGAGCGCTATCCCGAGCGGGTGCAGCAGCGCGCCGACGCCGCAGCACTGATCAACACCACCACCGGGGACCTGCTGCGCAACGTGCAACTGCTGCCGGTGCCTCAGCAGCTGGCCGACGTGCGGGTGCGGGCGGCGGGCACCCTGCTCAAGACCTTCGGTGCCGCACCGCTTCTGCGCGCGGTGGATCGGCCGAGCCGGCGTTTCGTCTCCACGATCGCGGTGGGCCGCGACGCCGACCCGGCGGTCGCCGAGTTCATCTACGAGTTGTTCACCTCTACACCGCCCGCCGGCCGCGGCGGCTGGGCCCGCACGCTGGTTGACGCGCTCGGCCCCGAACACATCGGGCTGAATAACCTGACGGTGCCGACGCTGGTGATCGGCAGCACGAAAGACCGCTTACTGCCGATGGTTTCGACGCGCCACATCGCGAAGATGGCGCCGAACCTGGCATCATTCGTGGAGCTGCCCGGCGGACACTGCGCGATCGTCGAGCACCCTGACGAGGTCAACAAGCACCTGCGGATGCTGATCGAGTCGGTCACCGAGGACCAGCGCGCCACGTCCTAACCGGCCAGGGTCCGGTGCACCTCGTCGGCTGCTCGCTTACCCGATCGCACCGCGCCGTCGAGGAAGCCGGTCCATTCGTCTGCGGTCTCGGTGCCCGCCCAGAAGATGCCGTCGATCGGTTTGCGCAACCAGGGCCCGTACGTCGTCCATGAGCCCGGCGGGACCGCGGCCGTCGGCCCACCTGGCGCGAATTCCTCTGCGCCCCAGCACTGATCGAGATAGTCGGTCGGATTCCGGGCGGCGTCACCGAACAGCGTCGCAAACCCATCCAACGCCTGCTCGCGGCGCTGCTCGGCCGGTAGCGGGTCGAACGTGCGCGCATCCGTGAAGCCCAGCAGGATGCCCGGCCCCGCGTCGCTCGGGCTGACGTCGAACGTGATGAACACCGGCCCCTCGTCGGACAACGCTTCACCCGAGCAGCCGTTATCGCGCCAGAACGGTGTCTCGTAGGCGGCGTACGCCTTACTCAAATTGCCCTGTGGCCAGTGCTGTGTGAGCTTTTCGTATTCGGGCGGCAGCGCCGGATCAAACGTGATCCCTGCCCGATGCGCCGGCGGGACGGCGACGATGACGGTCTTGGCCGCGACGTCGCCACGATCCGAACCGACGGTCAGGGTGCCGTCGGCATGCCGCTCGATACTGCGCACGACCGCGTTCAATACCACGCGCTCGCCGAGTTCTTCGGCCACCCGCAGCGCAATCTGCTGCGTGCCAGCGGGAAAGCGGTCCTGCTGGGCGCCGCCCTCGACGTCGAGCATGCGGCCGAGTCCGCCCCCGGCCTTGACGTAGCGGACCGCGTGCAACATCGACACCTCCTCGGGCTCAGCGCCCCATGTCACCCGGGCCATGATCGCCATCAGATCCCGCGTCGACGCGCTCGCGTGCACGTACCGCAGCCACTGATCGAGCGTCTTGGAGTCGAGAATGTCGGCGATCGACGACGTCCACGGCTTGTCCACCGGCACCCGTCGGCAGACTCGCTCGAACCGCCACTGAATCCGGGACACGTCGAGCAACTCGATGATCGACAGCCGGGGAATGGTGCTGCGATACGACCGGACGCGGCCACGCCACCGGATCAGGTTCTTGCCGCGGCTGTGCGTCCGCACCGTTTCGCAGCCCAGTTCTTTCGCCAGCGCGATGACGGCGTCCTGCGTCGGCCCGACGAACGTTCCGCCGAGATCGACCGGTGTGCCCGCGATCGTCGTCGTCGCCGAGCGTCCCCCGACGCGATCGCGGCCTTCGAGAACAACGACGTCGTGCCCGAGCCGTACCAGATCACGGGCCGCCGACAGCCCCGCGAACCCGGCACCCACGACGACGACGTCGGCATTGGCTGGGATAGTCACGCGACTAGGCTCTCACGCCGTGAAGGTCATGACGGCGCTGTTCGGGCCGACTGATGCGATCGACCGCGCGCACGTCCTGCGGGAGGCCGGCGCCAGCGGGGTTTTCACCTTCGAGGGGCCGCACGACGTCTTCACCCCGCTGGCATTGGCCGCCGCGATCGAAGACCTGGACCTGATGACCAACGTCGCGATCGCATTTCCCCGCAACCCGATCCACCTCGCACATCAAGCCAACGACCTGCAGTTGCTGACGAAAGGGCGGTTCACGCTCGGCCTCGGCACGCAGGTACGGACGCAGATCGAGAAGCGGTTCGGCGCGGAGTTCGACCGGCCCGTCGCCCGGATGACGGAACTGGTGCGTGCGCTGCGGGCCATCTTCGCGGCGTGGAATTCCGGTGACCGGCTGGATTTCCGCGGGCGCTACTACCGGCACACGCTGATGACCCCGACCTTCAGCCCCGGCCCCAACCCGTACGGCCCGCCACCGATTTACGTGGGCGCGCTCGGGCCGCGGTTGACCAGGGCCACCGCCCAGACCGCCGACGGCCTGCTCGTCATGCCGTTCGCCTCGAAGCGGTTCCTGCACGAGGCCACGATGCCGGCGGTTCGCGAGGGGCTCACCGCCGCCGGACGCGACGCCGGCGACTTCGCCGTCGTCCCGGAAATCATCGTGTCCACGGGCAGCCAAAAAGATCCAGACCATTCCGCCACCCGTCGGCTGCTCGCGTTCTACGGGTCGACGCCTGCGTACCGGCCGGTGCTGGACGTGCACGGCTGGGGCGATCTGCAGCCCGAGCTCAACAAGCTGTCCAAGCAGGGCCGCTGGGAGGACATGGGGCGGCTCATCGACGACGACATCCTGCACACCATCGCGGCGTGCGGCCGCCCCGGCGAGATCGCCGCCCATATCCGCGACCGTGTGGAGGGCGTCTCCGATCGGATCTGCATCTACCAGCCGGGCCCGATCGCGGTGGAGTCACTCGCGGCGATCGTTGACTCGCTCAACGGCTGAGCCCCTATCGTGGTACCCAGCCGGACCAAAGGAGGTCTTCGTGGGCGCCGAAGCGGCCGAATACTCCGACGTGCTGATCATCGGCGCAGGCATCTCCGGGATCGGCGCCGCGTACCGCATCCACGAGAGGAATCCCGGGCTGTCCTACACGGTGCTGGAACGGCGTGAACGGATCGGCGGCACCTGGGACTTGTTTCGCTATCCGGGCGTGCGCTCCGACAGCGACATGTTCACCTTGAGCTTTCCGTTTGAGCCGTGGAGGCGTGAGGAGTCGATAGCCGACGGTTCCGACATCTGGCGGTACCTCGACGAAACGGCACGCAAGCACAGCATTGACGAGCGAATTCAACTCAACACCTACGTCCGGTCCGCCGATTGGGATTCGGAAACAGACATCTGGACGGTTCGTGCCGAACAGGACGGCACCGACAAGACGTATTGCTGCCGTTTCCTTTTCTTCGGCACGGGCTACTACAACTACGACAACCCCCACAGCCCGGAATTACTCGGAATCGAGGACTTCGCCGGATTGGTGGCGCATCCCCAGTATTGGCCTGAGTCACTCGACTACACCGGAAAGCGGATCGTCGTCATCGGCAGCGGCGCGACCGCGATCAGCCTGATTCCGACGCTGACGGAGAAAGCTGCGCATGTAACGATGCTGCAGCGGTCACCGTCCTACCTGTTCTCGCTGCCGCGAATCGAGCCAATGGCCCGCGCTATCCAAAAAATCCTGCCGCGAATGTTCGCCCATTCGATCATCCGGTGGCGCAATGCACTGTTCTTATGGTTTATGTATCTACTCGCCCGCAAGTTGCCAAACGTCATGAAGTGGGTGATCCGCCGCCGCGCCATCCGGAATCTGCCCGACGGCTACGACGTCGACACACATTTCAAACCGCTATACAACCCGTGGGATCAGCGGATGTGCATGATATTGGATTCCGACTTGTACAAAGTGATCAAAGACGGTCGGGTTGACGTGGTGACCGATCACATCGAACACATCGATGCCAAGGGAATCTTACTGAAGTCCGGTCATCGCCTCGACGCTGATGTGATCGTGACGGCAACGGGCCTGCGACTGCAGGCGCTGGGTGGCATCGTCGTCAGCGTCAACGGCGAGCAAATCGACCCCGCCGACCGTTTCGTCTATAAGGAGCACATGCTCGAAGACCTGCCGAACATGGCATGGTGCATCGGTTACACCAACAACTCGTGGACTCTGCGGGCCGACATGACCGCACGGTCGGTGGCAAAGCTCTTGGCTTACATGGACTCTCACGGCTATACCCACGCCTACCCGCATCGTGGAGACACCCCGATGACGGAGAAGCCGCTCTGGAATTTGCAGGCCGGTTACGTGCAACGCGCCGCGCATGTGCTTCCGAAGTCCGGCACGCACCGGCCGTGGAACGTCCGGCACAATTTCGTGCTCGACGCCATCGACCATCGCTTCGACCGTATCGAGGAGTCGATGGTGTTCGGCCGTGCGGCTAAGGCGTTCGCAGGGCCAGCCCCGTCCCGAGCAACTGCGTAGCGGACAACCCGAATGTCGTCTTGAAGCGGTCGGCGAGGTGAGACGGGCTGGCGAAGCCAGCCTTCATCGCCGCCGTGGTCAGGTTGTCACCCGCCGCAATGGCCGTGCCCGCATGAATCAACCGGACCCAGAGCCGATACCGGCGCAGGCTGGTGCCGACCTCGTCGCGGAACAGGTGCAGGAATCGCGACTCGGACAGCCGCGCCGCAGCGGCGAGCTCACCCGACGAGATCGCGGCCGCCGCGTCTTGGCGGATTCTGCGGGCCGCGGCGGCGATGCGGGGATCGACGCGTCGTTGCGCCGCGGGCACCGCCAAATCGACCCAGTGCGAGGCGCTTTCGTCGTCGCTCGGGATAAACTGCAATCGCTCTTCGTCCACGTGGCCGACACCGACACCACTGTGCCATTCACCGAACTTGTGTCGGCCGGCGTCGCCGCGATCCGACGTCGGCTCCAGATAGCAGGAGACCAGGCCTGCGCCGTGACAGCTCAGTTGGTGCGTCAGCCTCGGCGGGATCAGCACGCTGCGCGCGGCAGGAGTAGCGCGGGGGTGGCCTTTGCGGTCATCCTGGCCTCCCTACCTCAACTCGAAAGGAGGCTACCGTGGCGGTCGCGGTGATCGGCGTCATCGCCGTGTTCTTCCTCGGCATGGGGGTGTACGCGATCGCCGCGCCGGCCGCGCTGGTGCGTCCCTTCGGGATCACACTGGGGAAGTCTGCGTCGCGGTCGGAAGTGCGCGCCGTCTACGGCGGCTTCGGCCTGGCGATCGCTGGTGTGCTGGTCTATGCGGCCGTCGCGGATGGCGACGTTCGGACGGGCATCTTGATCACCGTCGGCGCCGCTCTTGCAGGCATGGCGTTCGGCCGCCTTGCGGCTGCGGTATTGGGCGACCGTACGGCGTTCTACCCGAATTGGTTCTACTTCCTCGTGGAAGTCGCCGCGGCGGCTGCGTTATTCGGGGTCTGCGTGGCCTAACGGTCCGCGGTGCTCGCGTCGCTGCCGGCGGCCTCGATCGCCTTGACGCTATTCACAAATGCCTTGCGCAAGACCCCCTTGGCAACAGTTCCGAGCAGGGCCGAAAGCACCAGTCCCCTGAAGTTCTTGCCCTGGCGAACGATGACGACGTCGACGTCGGTCGTCCCGTCGGGCTGCCGCGTCAGTGTGTATTCGTATCCGGACGCGCCGCCGAAAATGTTGGAATCGGTTGTCTTGGCCACGACGTGGTTGGGATCGGACCAGTCGTAGTACAGGCGTTCCCAGACACCGCCCGAACCCTCGGTGACGTCGGCATGAAGGGAGTCTCGTGCATGCACGTCGAGATACGAATCAGCGCTTTTTGCAAAGACTTTCGAGCGGCCGGGCCCGAAGTCGGTGAGCCCGGCGATGAACTGCACGGGGGTCGATGTGGTCGACTGGTGGAAGTGGATGGTAGACATGGGATGTTCCTTTCTGCAGTGGTTTTCGTGTTACTAAGACGTCGTTGTGGTCGTTGTGCGGTTCCACCAGTCAGTGACCAGTGCCGCGTAGCTTTCGGGCCTTTCTTCCCAGACGAAATGGCCGGCACCCGCAATCAGGTCCACGCTGCTGTTAGGCAGTCGCTCACCGAGGTAGTGGGCGTTTTCCGCTGGCACGACCTGGTCCTCGCTGCCCTGGATGATGCGCACCGGTATATGGATTTCGGGAAGCAGCGTGCCAAGGAGCGGAAGCTGTTCCGGATAGGCCTGGACGTAGGGGATGCTGTCGGCGAACTTGTCCCCTTCGTAGGAGGCGATGTAGTCGTCGCGGATCTCGTCGGATGGCGCGTATCCCTCGATGGTGCTCAGCGCGATTTCGACGATCTTGCGCCCTCCGATCTGGCGGTAAGGCTCCAAATCCACGGCTTCGACCCACTCCTTGAGTGGATCACCCAGGACGAGGGGGACCGCGGCCCCGCCCGTTCCCACGACCAGGCTGGAGAACCGGTCGGGGCGCGCGGCGGCGGCGAACAGCGTCGCAGACGTACCGATATCGGGCGCGACGACATGCGGGTTGTCCAGACCGAAAGCGTCGGCGGCTCGAACGATGAACTCGCCCATAGCTTTCGGATTCATCAGCTCCTCGCGCCGTTGCGAACGACCGAATCCGGGCAGATCGACGGCGACCACGTGCGCGACGTCGGTCAGTGTCGACCACACCTGTTCGAACGCGAGCAGGCTTTCCGGCCACGGACTAAGCAGCAACGCGTGCGTTGAGCCGGCCCCGCCTTCGGCGAAGCGGATCGACAACCCATTGATGGTTGTTGTCTGCGGACGTACCAGGGTGCTCACGAGGTGCCCTTTGCGCTCGAATACCGGTCTATGCGGTGGTAAGACGCACGACACCAGTCGGCAATTCCGGCGCACGAGCCAACAGCCTGGTCCCACCTATCCTGGTCCTGGCGGGGACAGCCTCAGCGCCGCCCGCTCAGAACGAGGTGGACATCGCGCGCAATTCGTCGAGCGCCCTTGCGGAGTCGCTTCCGGGTTCCGCGCGATAGGTCAACATGTGCTTCCCGCCGGAGTGCGGAAGACTGAACCTGTTGGGGTGCAAGTACAGATCGCCGACCTTCGGGTGGCGCATGTGGAAGACGCGAACCCGGTAGCCGACGTCCGCACGGGCCCACAGTTCCCGGAAACGCTCACTGGCGGCGGATAATTCGCCGATCAACGCCTGCAAGCCCGGATCCTCGGGGTCGCTACCGGCCGCTTCACGCAGCCCGCTCACCGCGATGTCGGTCGCCTCGTCCCAATCCACGTACAGCGTTCGAGCGGCGGGATCCAATAACCGCCAGCGCAGGAAGTTCTGCCCGGGGGTGAAACCCGCTGACAAGGCGCGGGCCACCGGGTTGGCCGCCAGCACATCCTGGCAGCGGCTGGCGACGATCGCCGGCATAGGAAACTGGTCGATGAGCTCCTCGAGGCCCTCGGTCGCGTCGCTGGCCGACGTCTCCCGCCCGCCGATGGACGGGTTCGCGAGCTGGTGCAGATACTCGGTGGCCTTGACGTCGAGGCGTAGTGCCCGAGCGAGCGCATCGAGCACCTGGGGCGATGGATGCGTGTCGCGGCCCTGCTCGAGGCGCAGGTAGTAGTCGGAGCTGATGCCGGCCAGCAGTGCCAACTCCTCGCGGCGCAATCCGGCAACCCGGCGGCGCGCGCCGCCCACCAGCCCGACGTCCTCGGGCCGCAGCTGCTCGCGCCTGGCCCGCAGGAACTTACCGAGCCCATTGGCCTTCGCCACCACCAGCTGAGCCTAATCCTGTCCCCGCCAATCCCAGGATCAATGCGGCCTTCCGGCCCGTGCCGAACGGGTTCACCGTGGAGATCGACACCGCGCCACAGACCGCGTCCGAGGAAATGGAGGGTGATGATGGAGCGCCAAGACGTTGAATTCGCCACGGAGGGCGGCGTGACGCTGCGGGGCTGGCTGTACATCCCAGAAGGCCCCGCACCGCACCCGGCCATCACGATGGCGCACGGGTTCGCCGGGGTAAAGGAGCACGGACTGGACCGCTTCGCCCGGGTGTTCGCCGAGGCGGGATTCGTGGTCCTGGTGCACGACCACCGCGGGTTCGGGGCCAGCGGCGGAACGCCGCGCTTCGACGTCGACCCCTGGGTGCAGATCGCCGACTGGCGCCGAGCGATCTCGTTCTTGGAGAGCCACCCCGCGGTCGACGCCGACCGGATCGGGGTGTGGGGCACCAGCTACGCCGGCGGCCATGCGATCGTGCTGGGAGCCACCGACCGGCGGGTCCGCGCGGTGGTCGCCCAGGTGCCGACCATCAGCGGCTACCAGCAGAGCCTGCGACGGGTTGCCCCCGACCTGGTGCCCGCCTTGGAGGCGTCGTTCGCCGAGGACGAGCGCCGCCAGTTCCATGGCGAACCGCCTGCCACCCAGGCTATCGTCAGCGCCGACCCGTCGGTGCCCGCTTCCTATCGCGCACCCGACGCCATCGCGTTCTACAACCAGCCGGTCCCCGAGGGAGTCTGGGAGAACGTCGTGACGGTGCGCTCCACCCGCGGTGCGCGCATGTACGAGCCGGGCACCTGGATCTCGCGGGTTTCGCCGACACCGCTGTTGATGGTCGTGGGCCTACGCGACGCCATCACCGTCGCCGACCTGGCGCTTGCCGCCTACGAGCAGGCGCTGCAGCCGAAGAAGCTGGTGACCATCGATGGCGGGCACTTCGACCCGTATCTCGAGTGCTTCGCCGAAGCCAGCGGTGCGGCGACCGCGTGGTTCGCCGAGCACCTCACAAAGTCCGAAAACCATTGATTCTGAGAGGAATACGCCATGTCTGAGCTGAGCTACGAAGTACTCGTCAACGACGGATTGCGACGTCAGCGTGACCAACGGCTGCCTGACGGCAGCCCGATCATCTCCTCGCCGGTCGCCTCAACGTTGATCTACGGCGATCGCGACGCGGTACTGGTCGATCCACCGTTCACCCGCGATCAGGTGAGCCGCATCGGCGACTGGATCGAACAGTCCGGCAAGCACCTGAAGGCCGTGTACGCCACCCACGGACACGGCGATCACTGGTTCGGCACCGACCTGCTGTTGCAACGGTTTCCGGGTGCGGTCGCGTATGCGACCGAGGGCACCATCGCGATGATGCACGAGCAAGGCACTGTCGGCCGCGCTCAATTGTGGGATGTCGACTTTCCCGGGCAGATTCCCCCAAGCCCCGTGGTTTATCGCCCCATTCCCGCCGACGGGATCGAGTTGGAGGGCGAGCGACTGGTGGCCGTCGAAGTCGGCCACACCGACACCGACGACACCACCGTGCTGCATGTGCCCTCGATCGGCCTTGTCGTCGCCGGGGACGTTGCGTACAACGGCGTGCACCAATACCTACTCGAGAGCGCTCACGGTGGAGTCGAGGCGTGGCTCGCGGCGCTGGACAAGGTCGCGGCGCTGGAGCCCAGCGCGGTGGTCGCCGGTCACAAGAACAAGGAGCTGCCCGACGATCCGGCGATCATCGACCAGACCCGCCAGTACTTGCTGGATGCGCGCCGGCTTCTTGCTGAAAAACCCGCTCCGCGAGCCTATTTCGACGAGATGATCATG
>DASQCE010000648.1:0-6173 GCA_035634855.1 Mycobacterium sp. | reverse complement strand
GTCAGAAGCGGGGTGTAGACGTTCCACAGCACTTCCCAACCCTCGACGGTATAGGAGAGCTGCGGGTCGACGTAGTCGGGAAAGGAGGTCAGCGCGACGTTGATGTCGCCACCGCCGCCGCCACCGCCCCCACCGCCTCCGCCCTTGTTACCGCCGCACGCCGCTACGCCGCACGCTGCCATTGGGGTGATACAGACGATGGCGACGACCTTGCGCAGTGTGTTCATCTCGCTCCCTGTGGCTCGCGTGTGGGTTGACTCCCCTAAAGCTGTACGCTGCGAGTGGTGTCGAGTTGCCATCTTTGAGGAAAAATTCAGGACGGCAACTCGAGCCCTGAGGGCATCTTTCGGGTGCCGCCGGTCTGGTTAACGCTCGCGCATTTGCCACGCGGTCGGAAACGCCGGGAATAACTATCGGCGTCAATTTTGCTCGTCTATGGCAGGAACGAAGTTAACTGTGGCATGATCTTGGCGGGCTACATCCGTTAACCAGCGGCGACCGCTTGCCAAGAATCGGCTAGTCGCGGCACATATAGATAGGAACCAACATGGAATCATGTCGCTTGGCTCGTCGTCTTGCGGCTGTTGCCGGGGGTGTAGCGATCGTCGCGATGGTCGGTTTGACCGCATCTTGCGCCAAGGAAGAACAAAAGGCGCCCGAGACCTCGACGACCACGACCACCACCACGCCGACCACGACGTCTCCGCCGGCACCACCGCCGCCGTCGCCCACCGAGAAGAGCATCAACCCCACCGGGGGTAACCTCTTCACTCCGCCGGTTTATGCACCCCCGGCGCCCACAGAGCCTCCCGGCGTGCACCGCAATAACTAGAGCCGGTTACGACATAGATAGGAATGCACCATGGATTCACGTCTCCTGGGTCGTCGGCTCGCGGCCATTTCGGGCCTGTCTGCGATCATCGCGATGGGCGCGATAACAGCCGCCTGTGCCAAGGAACAAAAGGCACCCGAAACCACGACGACGACCACCACCACCACCACCACCACGACCACCGCCCCGTCGGGGGCCGGTGCGCCGTCGGCGCCGAGCGAAAAGAGCATCAACCCCACGGGCGGTAACTTGTTCACTCCACCAGTTCAGGCGACCCCGGCGCCGGCTGTCCCACCCGGACAACATCCTGGTATCAACGGGACTCCATAGGTCGCCCTTTGGTTTCCGTGGCGCCGCACCGTCAATGAAGCAGATGCGGGCGCGTTACCGGTTGCTCGCGATCATCGCTGCGGGTGTGCTCCTGATCGTCGCGGGAGTACACGTCAAGTCGATGTCCGACAACCGGGCGGTCATCGGCGGCCCGTTGGCGTTATTGCTAGCCAGCTCAACTGAACTCGGCCCGTCCCGCGACGACAGCGCCCAGCTCACCGTCACTCTGCCCGACTCGGCTCGTCCGCAGACGCTGATCGAATGGGCGAGCGCACACCGCATCCGGGTGCGGTGGCGGCCGGATGACGCCTGGGCCGTCGTCGAGGGGGCCGCACAGGATGTGGCTGCCGCATTCGATGCGCCGGTGAACGACTACCGCGGCCGTAAGGGGCAGGTGTTCTACGCGTCGCCGCAGCAACCGTCGATTCCCGAGCCCCTGCGCGGTGCCGTCACCGCGCTTGGCCGGATCCTGGGCTACACCCCGCATCGCGAGGCGAGCCCTGGATTCCTGCCGCTGGACGTGCCAAGCGGGGGACTGGGCCCGAAGGCGTTGCTGGCGGCCTACAACGCCGACCCGCTGGCTGCCGCCGGCTTTACCGGCAAGGGCGCGACGATCGTGTTCTTCGAATTCAGCGGATACGACCAGAAGGACCTCGACACGTTCGCCGACTCGTCGGAATTGCCGAGGTTCACGCCGGTGCTGGTCGGGGGTCAGCCGGGCCCGTCCGGTGCCGAGACGGTGATGGACCTCGAAGTCGCACACGCGATAGCGCCCGACGCGCAGAAGGTGGTCGTAAACGCCCGGCCCACCGTCGAAGGGGACGGCGCCTACGAGAAGATCGGCCAGCTGTTCGAGGCGGTCGACCGGCAGTTCCCCGGCGCGGTGTGGAGTCTGTCGATCGGGTGGGGCTGCGACGCGCTGATCAGCGCCGCCGACCTGGCCCCCGTCGCGGCTGCCTTGGCTGCCGCGCAAAAGCACGGAACCTCTGCGTTCGATGCGAGCGGCGACGCTGCGGGCCTGGAATGCAAAGGGGGCGACGACTGGTCGTCCCCGCCAGGACCGGACGACATCGGGCTTGACGCCGTGTCGTCGCTGCCGGCGATGACTTCGGTCGGAGGCACCACCCTGTCGACCGATGAGCAAGGCGGGTGGATGGGCGAGCGCGCCTGGGTCGACTCGCCGATGTCGCAAGGCACCAGCGGGGGAGTGTCGGCGCTGTTCAACCGCCCCGCGTGGCAGAGCGAGTTGTCGGTGGAGCGCGACATCAAGCGCCGCCGCCTGGCCCCGGATGTCGCCGCCGTCGCTGACCCGTTCACCGGAGTGAGGATCGTGTTCAATAGGCAGGACGCGGTCGGTGCGGGGACGTCGCAGGCAGCGCCGATCTGGGCCGCACTCACAGTGCTGATGAACCAGTACCTGCAGGCGCATGGCGGACAGTCGCTGGGCAACATCAACCCGCTGCTGTATCGGGTTGCGGCGGGAGCGGACCGGCCGGGGTTCCGCGACATCAGCCTCGGCGGGAACGCCGTCGACTCCTCGCAGCCCGGATACGACGTGGTGACCGGCCTCGGCAGCCCCAACGTGGATGACTTGGTCCGCGACCTTCTGGCCATCCAGAAAGGCGTATCTCCCCGATGACCGGCGGCGTTCCCGTCATGCGATGTCCGGCATGCCAGACGAATGTCCCCGCGGGCGCATTCTGCGGAACCTGCGGCGCGCAGTTGTCGGCTTCTCACGGCGCTCGCAGCAGTCTGCTGCGTCCGGCGGCATACGCGGCGGCCCCTGGGGAGCACGTGCTGCGGCTGTCCGTGGCCAGTTCGCTCTTTCCGCACCTGCCGCACCGTTCGCGCGCACCGTTCCGGGTCGCATTGACTGTCCTGTTTCTGGTGCTTGTCGCATTCGGGCTGCTTCGATGGCAAGCACCGTTGATCGCGGTAAGCGCGCTGGGTCTGCCGCTGCTGTTTCTCTGCTACCTGCACGAGTCCGACATCGACGACGATATGCCGCTTGGCACCCTCGTGCTGACCGCATTGCTGGCTGTCGGGCTCGGTGTCGGCTGGGCCCTGGCGACCGGCGACATCGTCGCCAGCACTTACGACGTAGGCCTGGGCGACAGCACCTCCACGGATCGCTCGATACTGGATTCGTTGATCATCCCGGCAGGCGGGCCGGTCGTGATGCTGCTCCCAGCGGTCGTGGTCCGGCTACTGCGCCCGGGGACACGAGAGTCGTTGGACGGGTACGTTATCGGTGCATTGGGTGCGATCGTTTTCACCGCCTCTACGACACTGACGCGGCTGGCTCCGCAATTCGCCACCGGGCTGATCGCTCGAGACCGACCGGCCAGCGGACTCCTCGCCGAGGCGGGCATCCATGGGGTCGCCTTGCCGTTGACCGCCGCGGCGGCGGGCGGCTTGGTCGGCATGACACTGTGGTTCAACCGTCCCGCAGGCCAAGGTAGACGTCCGTCTGTCGTGCTGCTTGCGTTGAGTTGTCTGGTGGTGCTGTGCCTTTCGTTGGGCCTCGGGTTGATCGAAATGTCCTCGGTCACGAATGGACTTCACGTGGGGCTGCACCTGCTCATCGCGGCTTTTGCATTGGTAGCCTTGCGAATTGGCGTGCAGGTAGCGCTGCTGCACGAAACCCATGACGAGTTGAGCGCGGATGCGCAGGTCTTGTGCCCGCACTGCGACCACGTCGTGCCGAATGCCGCGTTCTGTCCCAACTGCGGTGTCGCTGCCCGGGCGGCTTCGCGGACATCGCGCACGAACCGGCGCACGTCCGCCGAGACGGGAGTCACCCGGCCGGGATACGCGCTACCCCCGGGACAGTATGAGGCGGTCCCGGCACGCACCACCACGCATACCCGATTGCTGACGTCGGTCGGCGCAGGCGTGGCAGTCGCCGTTGCGGCAGCGGTGACAGCGGCTGTACTCGCCGCGCCGAGCGTTCCGCGCTACGTCTGCCCGCCCGACTGCGGGCAGCCCCCGATCGGTAAGCCTGTCGAGACGAACCCATGGTTCATGTCCAGCGACGGCAGGTTCTCCGTCCAGTACCCGCGCGCAGGTACGGCGTATGAGGTGACGTTGGATCCCGACGGTGTGAAAGTGAACTTCGCCGCCGGCGACACCGGCAAGATGCAGTTCTTCGGCTTGCCTGCGCAGGGTCGCACATCGAAGCAGATCGCCGAGGACCTGATCCGTGAGAAGTACCCGGACGCCACAACGGATTACGAGATTCCTAACGCTATGGTTGGCTATCAGCCGGGGTACGGTGTGGTCGAAGACGAGTACCCCCAGGATGCCTCGGGCACCTTCACGCGGCTGCGGGTGCTAGTGATGGTCGCAATCAAGAAGAACTATGCGTTGGTCGCCTCCGCGATCGGCCCGTACCACAGATTCAGTCCGGAGTTCGGCAGTGGCCACCCGTCCGGGGTGAACATGCAACTGGCGCTGGATATGGGCAAGTACGTGAACAGCTTTATCTGGCGCGACAACTCGCACCGCTGATTACCCGTACGGGTTCGGCTCGTGGAACCGGTTGATGATCGGGATGTGCTCGAGGATCCGGTCGCGAAGCCGTGGTTGCTGCGGAGCGGGTGGAACGTAGTTGGGCGCCGGCGCGGGCGGTACATAGGCCGGCGGAGGAACATCCGCAGGCGGGGCGTCGGGCGGCGGTGCGGCGGGTGGCTCGGCTACTGGGGCCGCTTCCGGAGCGGGTGCCGCGGCCTCGACGATCGTATGGGCAACGGGCGGCGCAGCCTCCTGGGGTGGTAGCGCCGGCGGTGGCGGTGCGGCCGGAACCGGTTGCGGCGCAGCCTGTGCCACCGATGGGCCCGCGGGTGTCCGGGCAGGCTGATCGGTTGTGGTCGCGGTATCCCGTTGAACCACAGTCGAATCCGTGTCAGGAGTCAGGCCAAGACCTAGTGCGACGGAGAGCGAGACGACGAAAACAACGACCGCGGCGGCGAGGACGGACGTCAACGCACCGATTCGCGACGGCAGGCGCCATCGAGGGGGCTGGGCGTCCAGGGTGTTGACCGCGCGCGCCGATGCCAGCGCGGCACCCCGAGCCAGCGCGAGGTCGGCCTCGGCGGCCGTGACGACAGGAGCGGTAACACCATTGAAGGAGGTCGCGATCGAGTCGATGGCATCGGCCGAACCGAGCACGAAGATCGCCTCGGGCTGGATGTCACTGCGATCAAGTAGGGCGACCATGTCGTCGGCGGTCGGATCGACACGCTCGATCGTCACCCCGTCGTCGTCCACCCGCGCAACGACAGCGCCGTCGGGTTCGACGATGCACACCGCAACTTCGCGATAACCGCCACGATCGGCGATGCCCGTCGCCAGCGACTCAGCGGCCTCCTGTTGGGAAACCGTGATGACGTCGTCTAGGCCCCGTTCCGCCAGCGCATCGAGAAGGGTCGACGCAGCTGCTTCGGCCTCATTCGCCCAGGTGACACCGATGGCGTGCAGTCGGTTTTCCCCGACCGAGGCCAGGACGTCGTCCAGGGTGTCGAGGTCGACCGTGTGGCGGCAGATGGTGGCGCCCTCCGCAGTCGTGCCCTCGACCAGCACCCATCGGACGTCTGCCGACGTCATCGACAGACCGAGTACGAGGTCCACCTGGTTTGCCCCCGATCGGATCAATCGGCTCCGAGATTACCGCCCGAGCCGGATACACAAAAACCGTCAACAAATCGCGCACGGTCCGCGCTTCTACCTTTAGGGTGCTCTCGTGACTCAGATGGATCGTCGCAACATGATGTTGATGGCCGGGCTCGGCGCGCTGGCCGCTGCTATGCCCCTTCCGCAGTCGCGGGCTAACCCGGCGGATCTTGTCCCGCCGCCCGCCGCGCCGCCGCCCGATGCTGCCGGTGCCTACCTTTTCCAGGACGAGTTCGACGGCCCGAATGGTGCGGGCCCCAACCCTGCGAACTGGACGGTACAGAGCTGGCAGGACGACGTGTTCCCGCCGGTCGCGGGGATATACCGCGACGATCGCCGA
>DASQCE010000647.1:0-14673 GCA_035634855.1 Mycobacterium sp. | reverse complement strand
CGAGCTCGTCGCCCGCACGGAGTCCGATCTGCTGGATATCCGCAACTTCGGCCAGAAGTCCATCGACGAGGTGAAGATCAAGCTGCATCAGCTGGGTCTGTCGCTGAAGGACAGCCCGGCCACGTTTGATCCGTCCGAGGTCGCCGGTTACGACGTCGCCACCGGCACCTGGAACAGCGACGCCGGCTACGACCTGGACGACAACCAGGACTACGCCGAAACCGAACAGCTCTAAGAAATCCGTCCCGGTCCTACCTGATACGGGGGCCGGCCCCAATTAGGAGATAGTCGCAATGCCCAAGCCCACCAAGGGCCCTCGCCTCGGCGGGTCGTCCTCGCACCAGAAGGCGATCCTGGCCAACCTGGCCACGTCGCTGTTCGAGCACGGCCGGATCAAGACGACCGAGCCCAAGGCGCGGGCGTTGCGGCCCTATGCGGAGAAGCTGATCACCCACGCCAAGAAGGGCACGCTGCACAACCGGCGTGAGGTGATGAAGAAGATCCGCGACAAGGACGTGGTGCACACGCTGTTCGCCGAGATCGGGCCGTTCTTCTCCGATCGCAACGGCGGCTACACCCGCATCATCAAGGTGGAGGCACGCAAGGGCGACAACGCCCCGATGGCCGTCATCGAGCTGGTTCGGGAGAAGACGGTGACCTCGGAAGCCAACCGAGCCCGCCGGGCCGCTGCCTCGAAGAAGGCGGCGCCTGTCGCCGCGGCTGCGGCACCTCAGGCCGCGGTTGAGCCGGAGGCCGCGGTCGGACCGGACGCCGAGGAGACCGTCGAAGAGGTCAAGGCGGAGGACGCGGCCATCGAGGAGGCCCAAACCGCCGCCGACGAGGCCTCGGCCGAGGAGCAGACTACCGAGGCTGAGGCCGACAAGGCTCAGGCCGAGAAGGCAGACGAGGCCGAGGATGAGGCCGACGAGGCAGACTCCGACGAGGATGCCGACAAGTCATAGCAGCATGAGCGACGAGCGAGAAGCCGAAGGCGAATCGCGCATCGAGAACGAACCCGCCATCGATTCCGGTGGCGGGTTTGTTCGTCTTCGGCTCGATATCGCCTACGACGGAACGGAGTTCGCGGGGTGGGCCGTGCAGGCGGGGCAGCGCACCGTGGCAGGCGTTATCGACGATGCGTTGTCGACGGTGTTCCGAACGCCGGTGGTGTGCCGAGCTGCGGGACGCACCGACGCCGGTGTGCACGCGACAGGACAGGTGGCTCAGGTCGATGTTCCTGCCGATGCGCTGTCGAACGCGTACCCACGTATGACGCGCGCAGGGGATAGTGAATTCCTGCCACTGGTGCGACGCCTCGCTCGGTTCTTGCCAGCCGATTTGCGTGTCCTCGACATCGACCGTGCCGCAGCGGGTTTCGACGCCCGGTTCTCGGCGCTGCGTCGCCATTACGTCTACCGGCTGTCGACCGCCTCGTACGGTGTTGAGCCGCAGGAGGCGCGTTATGTGACGGCGTGGCCGAGACCGCTCGACGTCGAAGCGATGTCCCTCGCGTCACGAGACCTGGTGGGGCTGCACGACTTCACCGCGTTCTGCCGCCAGCGCGAGGGCGCCACCACGATCCGCGATTTGCAGCGGCTGGAGTGGTCCCGCGACGGCGACCGCGTCACGGCGTACGTCAGCGCCGACGCTTTTTGTTGGTCGATGGTGCGCTCATTGGTCGGAGCCTTGCTTGCGGTCGGCGAACATCGCCGCGAACCGGGTTGGTGCGCCACACTTTTGACGTCGACACAGCGATCCAGCGAGTTCGCCGCCGCGCCGCCGCACGGTCTGTCGCTTGTCGGCGTGGATTACCCGCCCGATGCCGAACTCGAGGCGCGCGCGAAGATAACCCGCGATCTGCGGGTGGTCGACTAGATCTTGCCAGCGACGAAGTCGGCTGCCTGGTTAGGCATGCCTGCCTGGACGTACGCGTTGGCGAGATGCTGCGAAAAGTTATTCTCCCAGGTGTTCGGGTCGGCTGGGTTGCAGACGGGGTCCGCGCCGTGACACAGGTCGATGGTCCGGTCTTTGTAGATCGGGTTGAAGTTGGTAATGGGGCCCGCCCATTGGCTTCCGTTGCCGAACAGGGCGACCGCGGCGACGTGCTGATCCATACCGGGTGGCAGCGGATTCGTGAATCCGAAGAAGTCGAAGGGGACCGCGAGCACCACGTCGGTGACCGCTGCGCCGAGTGAGTAGCCGCCGAGCACCAACCGCGTGTCCGGGCAATTGTTGGCCATGTCCTGGATGTGCGCACTCATGTCATTGGCACCGATGTCGATCTCGGTGTCCGCGGGGTAGCGCACCGCGTACACGCCGACGTTCTTGTTGGTCTTGGACCGCAGAGCGCTGACGAAGGCGTTGCCGAGTATGCCGATGCCCGGCGGCTCGATACGGCCACGGGCGAACACGACCTCGACCGCGGGACAGGCGGCGGACGCCGACGGGACGACACCCGGCGAGGGCACGACGGTCGGCGCGATCAGCCCCGCGGAGGCAATGAGAACGGCAATGCCAAGAAGTGCGAATCGACGGCGCCAGCGGTGTAGATCAAGATCAATCCTCACGACGTCGATCCTAACGGAATGGTGGGAACGCAACCGTCAATTTTCTTGCTGCGGCTAGACCAGACCCGCCACGAAGTCGGCCGCCTGGTTGGTAGGCCCACCCGCGTACGCACGGTGGGCGGCCATGTTCTCGCCGTCTGTTTGGCAGACCGCGTCATTGGCGTTGCACAAGTCGATGGCCCTGCCACCCCACACCGGGCTCACGGTGAGCGGGAGGCCCAATTTGGCGGATGGGTTGCCGAACACGGCGATGGCGGCGACGTGGTCGGGCGCGTTGGGCGGAAGCGGGTTGTTGAACCCAACGGCGGGGACCGGCACCGCGCTGATGACGTCGATCACGGCCGCACCCTGCGAGTACCCGCCCAACACCAGCCTGGTGTTGGGGCAGTTGTCGACCATGTACTGGATGTGGGCGCTCGCATCGTTGGCGCCGCCCGCCGCCGCGAGAAAATCGAAACTAGCGGGGTAGTTGACTGCGTACGCGCCGACCGACCTGCCGCCGACCTTGCCGCGCAGCGCATCGACGAACGCGCCGCCGACGTTTCCCAGGCCCGGCGAGTCATTGGTGCCGCGGGCGAAGACCACCTCGATGTCGGGGCAGTCGTCGGCCGAGGCGGTCCCGATCGGCATGGGCGACACCGCCGGAGTGAGAAGGGCCGCGGAGGCCGTCAATGCGGCGGATGCCGAGGCGATCAGCCAGCGGCGAATTCGGTTCGATGGCACAAGGAATGATAACGCCGAGTCTGGCTAAACAATGCCGGCCACGAAGTTCGCGGCTTGATCTGTCAGGCCTGCGCTCACGTAATCGCTGTGAGCGAAGGGGTTCCGACCGTGAGAGCAGATCGGATCGCCGTCCTTGCAAAGGTCGATCGCCTTACCGCCAAAAACCGACGATGTCACCGGATTCCCGAACTTCGTTGCGGGGTTTCCGAACACCGCCACCGCCGCAACATTGGGTACCAGGCTGCCCGGCAGCGGCGGCGCCGACCCGACCTCGCCGATTTTGTTGCCGAGCGGCGGTATGCCGGCGAGCATGTCGACCACCGCAGCGCCCTGTGAATAGCCGCCGAGGACGATCCGGGTCGAGGGGCAAGAAGCCGCCATCGCCGAGATGCGGTTGGTGGCGTCGGCGGCCCCGTCGGCGGCGGCCAGGAAGTCGTAGCTGGCGGGATAGTTGACACCGTATGTGGTCAGGGTGCGGCCGCCGACCTGCCCCTGGAGCGCATCGGCGAAAGCCTGGCCGGGCCGTCCGAGGCCGGGCGCGTCGTTGGTTCCGCGGGCGAAGACGACCTCGATATCGGGACACGGGTCCGCCGCCGCTGACGGGGCGACCGCGAGAGGAGCGGCCGCACAGACGAGGGTCGACGTGATCGCGGCCAACCGGGCCGACATCCGGAGCGAAGTCACGCCGGTCATCTTCACATATCTAGATCAGCTGCGGCCAACCGTTCGCCCGGACGGCGTTTCTTGACCGGAGCGTCAGGCCACGACGCCTCGGCCACCTTCTCGGTGCGGTCACCCTGACGGGCCAGCGCAAGCCCGCCGAGCACCACGACGCCACCGACGGCCTGGATGGGCGTGATGGCCTCGCCGAGCAACAGCCAGGCGGCCAGCACGGCGAACATCACCTCGGACAGGCCGACGAGCGACGCGAACCGCGGCCGCAGGCGGGCGATGCCCATGATGCCGATGGTGTAGGCGATCGCGGTGGGGATCAGTGCCAGTGCGATGACGGGCACCACCCACGACGTCGTCAACCCCGCGACGACGGCATCGTTGGTGGTGAAGGTCATCGGCATCAGCCCGGTGGCGCCGAGTGACGCGACCGCGGCCGTGCCGACGATCAGCCCGCCCGTGGCCAGCGTGATGGAGTTCAGGCCGTCGCCGTCGGCGGCGACCTCGTCGGACATCATGAAGTAGCAGGCGGCGCAGACGGCCGCGGCCAGGGCCCAGCCGACACCGATCAGATTGATGTGTGCGCCACTGAAAACGTTGAGCACCAACATGATTCCGGCGATTGCCATCGCGACGCCGGAGAGTGTCAGGTTGCTCGGGCGGCGGCGGGTGGTGGCCCACAGCCAACCGACCACCAGGATCGGGGCGGTGTACTCCAGCAGCAGCGCGACACCGACAGACAGGTGCGCGACGGCGTTGAAGTAGCACAGCTGCGCGCCGGCGATCGGGATCAACCCGTAGGCAACGACGGTCTTGGCGTGCTGCAGGGCTTCGCGGAACCAGTCGGGCTTCACGATCGTGGCGAAGATGGCCATCAGCAGCGCGCCGCCGGCGAGCCGAGCGGTGACCGCGGCGGTCGGGCTCCAGCCGGCCTCCATCAGCGACTTCGCGAACGGTCCGGAGGAACCGAAGGCGAAGGCGGAGGCCACCGCGAACAGCAAGCCGAGCCGGAAGTGATCCGTGGGCTGGGTTGTCGCCATGGGTGCACCTCCGGGATGTAACGAGTAAAATTTGCTTTGGTCATGACATTACTGCAGGAAGGGGTCATGAGTCAAATGATTTTCAGTCATGACACCGAGCTCACGTTGCGGGCCGCATGTGGGCTGATCAACAGCGATCGGGTCGAGGGCGAGCAACTCGGCGATATGGCCGCCCTCGAGGCTTACCTGAACGGCTGGGGGTGGACGGGCCGGCGCGACCACGACGGTGCCGAGCTGGAGTCGATTTACCGGCTGCGTGAGCGGCTCGGACAGATCTGGGAGGCAGCCGACGACGAGGTGCGTGCCGTCGGCCAGGTCAATGCGCTCCTCAGCGACACCAAGGCGTCGCCGTGGCTGACGCGACATCCCGAACAGCCCGAATGGCACCTGCACCTTGCGTCGGTGCACGACCCGCTGTGGCAGCGCATGGGCGCCGAGATGGCGATGGCGTTGGCCGACATCATCCGCATCGGGGAGCTGCGCCGGCTGAAGATCTGCGCGGCACCGGACTGCGAGGCCGTGCTGCTGGACCTGTCGCGCAACCGGTCGGGGAAGTTCTGCGACACGGGCAACTGCGGTAACCGCCAGCATGTGGCGGCCTATCGGGAACGCCGGTCCAAAGAGGTCTAGTTACGCCGAGATCGATGTTCTGGCGTTATCCACTCGGGCGCGCCAAAACGTCGATTTCGAGCTTCGTTCAAAGGCGACGCCGTCTCCGTCACGATCGAGGCCGTCGCGGTAGCCCGGCTCGCCAACGAGGAGCGGTGCCGCACCGGCGGCGCGTGCCGCTGCACAATTCGGGTAGTAGACGCTTGACGACTGCTGCGGAGCATAGACAGGTGCCCTCAGGGGGTGCCGTTTTCGAAGAGCCGGGGCGCTGGCGCGGCTGCTGTGACGGTCACCGTTGATGGCGGTGGCTGCTCGGCTTCGACGGTGGAGCATGTCTTTCCTCTTGTCCGAAGTGTTTCGCGAGTAGCTCGTCGCGCAGGCTGGCCGATCACCTTCGTGTCGTCGAGACCGGTGCCCGGCACGCGAAGCGCGTCGTAGCCTCCCGCCTGCGCCTAGGCTGAGCCGCAGCGGTCCCGCGCCGGCGCTCGTCGACAGGCCTGTGTTGCTGCACGCCAAGCGGAAATAGCTCTAGCCGACCGCCACACCTGTCACATCGGCACCGTCGAGGGCCCATGTCCATTGGCCGAACGAACCCTATAGGTCAGCCCGACGGCAGGTGCGGCAAGCCCAGATACGGGAACACCTGCAGAGTGTCCGTGTGCGGGCTCAGGCCGGACGGCGGACAGTCGCCCTTGGTGAGGAACGCCAGCCGGTAGTCGATGACGTCGTCGGTGAAGACGCGGCCGTTCGGGTATTTGGCTGGCTTCGATGGATTGAACGTCAGCATGTCGGGCAGCGTGCCTTCGTTGTCGATCGCTTCGATGGCTTCGTCGCGCGAGTAGTCGCCGGTGTGGCCCAGCTGATGGATGAACATGTCGATCCACCGTTGGCGGTCGTGTACCGGCTCGCTGGCGTTGTACTCCTCTTTGGTGTCGTCGGTGTTGAAGAAGCTGCTGACCGACGGATGGCCGGCGCGGTCGACGTGCAGGAGCTCGCCGTCGAGGCGCAAGCTGCAGCGGCCCCAGATCCTGATGTCGGGGTTGGCGCCGAGGAAGCTGGTCGGCATCTCGATGGCGGTGGAGAAGACGTTGGCCTCGGTGTTGGAATCCACGCCAGTCCAGGGTGATTCGCCAGGCAACGTGAGGTCGGTGAAGTTGCGCTTGCCGGAGGTGTTGAAGAGATTTTTGACTCCGTCGAAGTCGAAGAAGAACGCGTCACTGCGGGCACCGGCGAAGAACGTGAAGTCGCCCGACGTTGCGATGTGGGGTTCATCGCCGACGAAGGAGACCGGAATCTCCGAGAAGAGCTTCTCCCCTACCGCCTCGACCGACTCGGCGTCCTCGTCTGCCGCCAGGTAGACGTCGACGGTCTGCTTGCCATGGCGCGGTTCGGAGAAGACGTAGCTGAAAGCTATGTCGTTCAACAGATCTCCGTCATTGTCGATCGCCACGCGGTAGATCGCATCGGGGTGCAGGGCATCGGCCAGCGGGTTGGCATTGAGGATGATGACCGTCCGCGACGGGTCGGCCGGTGAGACGAACGCGTACAGGTCGCAGAGATCCAAACGCTGGTCGCCCAGCGGGGGCCCGAGGCTCAGCCCGGTGAAGTGGTTGGACACGCTCCGATTGCCTTTTCAGTGGAAGGTGCAGGACAGCAAGCGGACCGTACATCCGTTTTATCGCGGCTCAAAGTGAAACCGGGAAAATTCACGTAACTGTCGAGATCGGCAATTCAGCCGGGTCCGCTGTGGCCGCCGTGGTCATCGCCGGGCTCGTTACCGCCGCGATCATCGCCCCGCTCCGTGGGCGTCAGGGTGCCGGTCGGAACCGTGGTCTCGGTGACCGTGCCTGTGGGTGCCGACGACGGCACTGCGGTGCTGACGGATGAGGTAGCGGTCGACGGACTGGTCGTGGTGACCGTGACGACCGAAGTTTCGGTCGAGGTGCCGTCGCTGCCGCATGCCGTTGTCAGTCCGCCGACAGCGACTATCACGGCCAGGGCTGTGACCGCCGACAACGGCCGTCCCGCATTCATGAGCAGCAGATACCCAATCCGCAAGCGCGGTACGCCAAGAAATCAATGCGGGCTGGCCTTGAACCACTGTCGCCGTCGTCTCGTGTCCCTGGTACGGGGCGCGGGTAACAGCGCACCGTGGTCAGGCCGAACGGGGACGGCCCGGCCGATGAGCGGTTCAGCAATCAACCGCGAGATTCGACGTTTGACACGAAGAACCTGGGGAGGATTGCCGTGGTCAACAAGGCACGTTCGGCAACGGAACGGACAAGGAAGTACGGATCTCAGGCCGTAAAGACTGTCGGGCGCCAGCAGTGGCTGGATCGCCCCAGTTACCGGCTTGAACACGCCCTGACGTTGGTGTTCGCGGCGTTTGGGCGTCGTCGGGAGCGCGTCACCAACGTTTTGCACGGGACCTGGTTGGGTCATCCGCTGCACTCGGCGTTGACCGCGTTGCCGACCGGGGCAGTAGCGACGGCGGTGACACTGGACGCGGCCAGCGTGCTGCCCGGGCAGACCGCCATGCGCGACGCGGCCAGACTGGCGCTGGGTGTGGGGATCATCGGGAGTCTGGGTGCGGCGGCGACCGGCGCGACCGACTGGCAGCACACCCACGGCGAAGATCGCCGGATCGGGATCGTGCATGGCCTGTTGAACACCGTGGCGACCGGGTTGTACGCGGTCTCATGGTGGGATCGACGGCGCGGCCGTCACTTTCGCGGGATGGCCGGTAGCGCGCTGGGCTATGGCCTGACCATGGCAAGCGGCTACCTGGGTGCCTCGCTGGTGTACGGGTCCGGGGTCGGCGTCGATCGCTCGGGTCCCCGATTGGAGGTCGAGGACTGGACACCGGTGCTGGCGGTGAGGGCACTGAACCGCCGGCCACAGCGGGTGGAGATCGACGGCGTCGGTGTGGTCTTGCATCGAGACGGCGAGACCGTGCTGGCCGTCGGCGAGTACTGTCCGCACCTGGGCGCGCCGATGTCGGACGGTTGGGTCGACCGTGGCCGCGTCGTATGCCCTTGGCACGGTTCACGATTCGAATGTCAATCCGGTGAGGTACTGAAGGGGCCGGCCACCGCGTCGCTGCCGAGTTATCCGACCCGAATTCGCGACGGAATCGTCGAGGTGCGAGGTTGGGAAGCGGGGAGGCGATGAACGGATTCGATGTGTTGTTCGACCACCACAACACGCTGCGCGGGTTGTGCAAGAAGATCACCGCGATGCCGCCCACGTCCCACGAGCGCCAGGACAGTCTCGATGAGCTACTCGTCGAACTGGATATCCACATGCGCATCGAGGACGAACTGTTCTATCCTGCGGTGCAGGCAGCCAGCAAGCTGGTGGCCATCGCCCATGCCGAGCATCGGCAGGTCTTCGATCAGCTGGCCGTCGTGTTGCGGACGCCGCCGCACGATGCGGGCTATCAAGCGGAATGGGAATCGTTCGTCGCGGTGTTGCACGCCCACGCCGCCGAAGAGGAGCGCGATCTGTGCCCGCCGCCGGTGCAGATGAGCGACGACGAGCTGAACGTACTCGGAGACAAGATGCGCCAGCGGATGGCCGAACTTCGTGACTCGACGATCGAGAAGCTTCACGTCAAGGGCCGAACCGCGCTGCTGCGCACGTTCTAAACAAAACGGTGACGTCGGCGACCTCCGCCGGCCGTTAGGCTGGCTGGCGGGGGAGAGATGGCTCGACAATCGACAACGCGGCTGAACGTCAGCGGGTACCGATTCCTGCTGCGCCGGATGGAGCATGCCTTGGTGCGTGGCGACGTCCGGATGCTCGACGATCCGCTTCGAGCGCAATCGCTTTCGCTCATTTCCGGCGTCATCCTTGCGGTGATCGTCGTTGTCGTGTGCGCCGTCCTGGCGTTCCTTCGACCGTCCGGCGCACTCGGCAGCGCGCCGATCGTGATGATGCGTGACTCCGGAGCCCTTTATGTCCGCGTCGGCGACATCATTCATCCGGTACTCAACCTCGCGTCCGCACGACTGATCGCCGGCACGCCCGCGAATCCCGAACCGGTGAGCGCGTCGGCGATCAACAACGCCAAACGCGGTCCACTGATGGGCATTCCGGGTGCACCCGCCGCGATAGCCGCACCGCTCGGCGAGGACGAGTCGGGCTGGATGGTCTGCGATGATGTGACGAGCACGACCGTCGTCGCCGGGGATATACCTAGCGACGGGTTCGTCTCAGGTCGCGCCGTTCTCGTCACGCCCCGCGCGGACAGCGCGGCGACGACTTATCTGTTGTATGACGGATGGCGCGCCAAGGTCGACCTGCGCAACCGCGCCGTCGTACGGGCACTGAAGCTGGACAGTATTACCCCGCAGCCTGTTTCGCGGGCCCTGCTGGACGCGACGCCCGAGGCGCCCCCGATCACCGCCCCTCACATACCCGGCGCTGGCACACCGGGCGTGCTGCGGGGATTTCCGGTAGGAAGCGTGGTCCGAGTCGCCCGCGCGGTCGCCGAGGAGTATTACGTTGTGCTTGCGCGCGGGGTGCAGCGGATCGGCGAAGTTGCCGCGGACCTCATCCGGTTCACCGACTCACAGAACGACCGCGACTTCGCCACCGTCGCGCCTGACGTCATCGGGGCCGTGCCGATCCTCGACACGCTGCACGTCTCAGCATTCCCGGACCGTGGGGGTGTGTCCCATGGCGCCATTGTCTGCCTGCGGTGGCAGCTCACTCCGACCGGCGCCAACACCGCTCTGTTGGTGACCAATTCGCTCTTCGTCGATGGTGTCAGTCCGATGACGCTGGCGCAGGCCGACGACGACGGCCCCAATGTCGACGCCGTTTCCATCCCGCTAGGTCGCAGTGCCTACGTTCGTTCGACCGGGATCACCGGCGGCGGCGCGAGCGGCGGCGCTCTCTACTTCATCAACGAGTCAGGCGTTGCGTTCGGGCTTCGCAATGAGGACACCGCCAGGCATCTCGGTCTCGCCGGTCCGCCCGTGCCGGCGCCGTGGCCAGTGCTGGCGCGGTTGCCGCGCGGACCGGAGTTGAGCGAGGACGCCGCGTCAATCGCGAGCGATGGCGTCGCGGGACCGTCGTAGCCGCGCCGCCGACGCAGTCATGGCGACAGTCGCCACGGACACGGCCAGACAGACCGCGGCCCCGCCGACCGCGAACCGGTGGGCCCCACCGTCTGTGGGCGTCGCGTCCGGGTACGACACGGGCCGCGAGCGCGTAACCGCAGAGATCGGTGCCGTCGTCGCATCACCGCTCACCGCGGCCAACGCGTCGACGACACCATGCCCCACAACCGGATCCCACGCGGTGGCCGGGCGGTGTGCTGTTTCCTCGATGCGACGCATGACCTGTCGCGCCGTCAGTTCAGGCGATCGCGACCGCACCAGCGCGACGATGCCGCTCACCACTGGCGCCGCGTAACTCGTACCCGAGATGGGTATCGGGTCGCCGGACGACGGCAGGCTGCTCACAAGGCCTTCACCGTCGGGATCCAACGACACGACGCCTTCGCCCGGGGCGGCGACATCCACCCACGGCCCGGCCAGACTGAACGATGACGGCGCCCCGCGCACATCGACCGACCCCACGGTCAGCACGTAGTCGTCGTACCAGGCTGGACTGACGACGACGCTGACATGGTCCCAATCCGGTTGGCCCGGCCGGGCGGGATCGGCCGCGGGATTCTGCTCGGGGCACTGGCCGGGCCCGCCGACGTTTCCCGCTGCAGCCACTACAACAGCGTTCTTGACGTCAACGGCGTAGGCCAGCGCGGCGCCGAGCGGACGGTCGTCCAATCCACCGTCGGCAGGCAGGCACGCGACCGAGGACACATTGATCACGGTCGCGCCCATGTCCGCAGCAGTGCGGACGGCGCCGGCAAGCGTATCCACATCTCCGAAGCCAGCTCCGGACGGATCGTCGGCGGCGCGGAATTTGTTGCTCGATTGACGAATGCTGACGATCGTGGCGTCGGGTGCGATGCCGCTGAACGTCGATCCGTCTGAATCCGACTCTGCGCCAATAATCCCCGCGACCACTGTGCCGTGACCGTCGCAGTCGTCGGTACCGTCCGCGGTGTACACGTAGTCGCCGCCGGGAACGAGATGCGGAAGCAGTCGATGACGTGCCACCCCGGTATCGATGACGGCGACAGTCTGTCCGGTTCCGCGCGTGAACTTCCAGACTTGCTTCAGATCGAGGCCCTTCAGCTGTCCGCCATCGGCTGCGCCTACGCGTGTGGGAGGTGTTGCGACGCAACGCTCTTGCTGCTTGGTCGGTCGCGGTGGAGCAGGTGGGCGCGGTTTGGGCAACATCGAATCGTCGACCGCCGGAGGCATGACCGCGAACGCGGCCGGCGCAGCGCAGAACGGAAAGGTAGCCAGCACACCAGCGGCGCAAAGCCTCACGATCCGCGCTATGTGAGCCGTCATGGCAGGCTCAGACCGCGGACCAGCCCGTAGAGGCCGCTAACCCAGCACGCCAGCGGCACTACCGCCGCGAGCGCGAGATACTCCAGCACTTCGACCGCGCGGCGTGCAAGTGGACCGACTGTCGCACCAAATGCTGTACCCAGCATGCTCAGGCCGACCGCGATGGCGAGTAGGCAGACCCAATTGGCATGTCCTGGCGCCGAAATCACCACCAGTGCGGAACCCGCCGCAGTGGCTGCAGTGCCCGCGATGACAAGGGCAACGCGGCGGCGCATGTCGATGTGGGTGCGGGCGCGCAGCAGCAACACCTGTCCGACCACGGCCGCGAAGACCGCACAAGTCAGCCAGTGGCGCCCATTGCGGGCACAGCTGGATACCACCACAAGTGCGCCGAGCGCGGCGGCACTCGCCGACCCGATCACGAGTCCGGTCAAGAAGTGATGAGCCGTGACAGCGCGTCGCGTTTCCACCGTGGGATCATCTTCTGCGCCATGGTCCGAACCCGGCATGGCGGGCGCCGAACCAGCCAATGCGATGGACAATCTCGCACCCGCGCCGAGTGCGCCCAAGGCCAGCACGGAAAGCGCCGCGCCTGTTGTGGATGCGGGCAACGTCCACGCGACACCGCAGGCCGAAGCCGCACTCGTCAACGCGCTGAGCGTAGCCAGGGCCGTCAAACAGATTGCACCGCAGCCGGTGATGCGAAACAACAGGATCGACGTCGAGCACGCCGCCGCGGCCGCGAGCAACGAGTTGGGTGTCGACGGACCGCCGGGCACGGCGAGAAAGCCCGCCACCGCGACGAACATGACAGCGATGACGCACAGCGTGACACAGAGAATCGGGTCAGGGTGGGCGCGTCGCATGACGATTGCGCCGGCCGCGGCTGCCGTGGCAATGCCGCCGCCAGTGATGACATCGGCCGCTCCGTGGGTGACGACGCCGGACCAGAGCAACGCCGCCGCACCGAGCACGGCGGTGCACAGGCATGCTGCCATCGCCGCGAACCGCGCTGGAACACGGTCGGCGTCAACGGTTTCGATCGCCGTCTGCCATGCATCGCTTCGCGTCCATTGCGGCACTGGGGCGGGGGCGGTCGTGAGCAACAACAGCTCGCCATCGCGGATAGCGTTGTCGTAAAGGCTCGTCGCCTCGTCGAACTGCTCCTGACCCACGCGGGACAAATACCACTGCCGGCCCTCGACTGCGGCGACGGGGCCGCGGTGGACGAGGTCGACGATCGACGGCAGCAGCGCGCCGATGAGCGCATCCCTCGGTAGTGCGAGGTCCACGGAGTCTGGTCCGTGCTGAATCAATAGCCGGCACAGTGGACCGGGCATTGCATCCCCCCTTTTGACGCCCTGCGCATTCACCGTAGCTCCGCCTTGGCGTATGGCTGCGCGGCAATGTCGCCGCCTGTGGATGGAACCAACCGGATGGGCGCAACGTCCTTCAGCCGATGGACTTCTCCCGCGAACCGCGACTTCAGCCACCGCCAGTGGCTGAGGGCGACATCACACTGGATGCCCCGCCCGAGGTCCAGAAAGCCTCGCCCGCCAATCCACTTGCTCGTCTGCTGCCGGTGGCCGTGCTCGTCGCCACCGGCGGCATGATGGCGCTGTACTTCACTTCCGGCGCCGCGACGACGGCCCGTGGTCCCATCTTTGTGTTCTTCCCCATCATGATGCTGGCGTCGGTCCTCGGTTCGCTCGCATACGGAACGCGGGGTGCCAACCAGACCGCCCAGCTGAACGAGGATCGGCGCGCCTACCTCAGCTACCTCGATGCGGTGGATCAGGCCATTGCCATCTCCGCGGTCAACCAGCATCGCTCGCTGCACTGGATTCATCCCGACCCGGACGCGTTGTGGACACTGCCAGGTGGCCCGCGGATGTGGGAACGCGGAATCGACGATCCCGACTTCTGTCACGTCCGAGTCGGCCGCGGTGATCAGCCGCTCAGCACCACGCTCGTAACGCCTGAACTCGGCCCGGTCGAGGGGCTGGATCCGGTCACTTCGTCGGCGTTGCAGCGGTTGATCCGACGCAGGGCGATGGTCGCCGACGTTCCGGGCGTGGTAGGGCTGCGGACAATTTCGGCGCTCACCGTCGACGCAGATCCAACTGTCGCGCGGGCGCTGTTGCGCGCCATCGTTTGTCAGCTGGCGGTCCTGCATGGCCCTGACGATGTCCGGATCGCCGCCGTGGTCGGTCCCTCGGCGGGCGCCGAATGGGACTGGCTGAAGTGGCTCCCGCACCATCAGCATCCGGGGTGGCTCGACGCGGTCGGGCCATTCCGGATGACCTATCGCAGCCTCGGAGAGGCGATCGCCGGCTGTAGGCCGCTTGACGACAATCGGTCACCGCATGTGGTCATCGTCGTCGATGACGGATCGGCACCTGTGATCGAACAGCCCTTCACCGCTGGGCGGCGCCTGAAGCTGCGTCTGGACGGTGACATGCGCCCGGATAGTTTGACACCGTCTCAAGCTGCGGTGTGCGCCCGACGGTTGGCCCCTTACCGACCCGCCTGCAATGCCGCAGCCAGACACCCGTCGGCGACGATCGGCTGGCTTGAGCTGATGGGCATCGACGTTCTCGCGAGCATCGACCCCGTGTTGCAATGGAGTGC
>DASQCE010000646.1:0-6528 GCA_035634855.1 Mycobacterium sp. | reverse complement strand
GTCGAGGATCTGGCACGTGTCGTTGCGGTCGCTGTCCTTCGCCCGCGTTCCCGGTGTCTGCCGTGTCGCCACGACGATGATCGTAAAAGTTCGGTTGCCATCGCCGCAGACCAGATGGCCAACCTCGGACCGCTGCGGCGTAGTCGCGCCTCGGCGATCGCAAGGCCGACGTACTCTGGTCTCCGTGCGACTGCAGCGACAGGTGGTGGACTATGCGCTTCGGCGCCGGTCACTGCTGGCCGAGGTGTACTCGGGCCGCACCGGCGTCTCAGAGGTCTGTGATGCCAATCCGTATCTTCTGCGGGCCGCAAAGTTCCATGGGAAGCCCAGCTCGGTGATGTGCCCCATCTGCCGCAAGGAACAGCTCACCTTGGTGTCGTGGGTGTTCGGTGACCAGTTGGGCGCCGTGTCCGGTTCGGCGCGCACCGCAGAAGAGCTGGTCTTGCTGGCGACCCGCTACGACGAGTTCTCCGTGTACGTGGTGGAGGTATGCCGGACCTGCGAATGGAATCACTTGGTCAAGTCGTATGTACTCGGCGCGGTACCGCCGCCAAAGGGAGGGCGCGGACCGCGAGGCACCCAGGCGGCGCGCGGTCGCGCGCGCACGGCCAGTGAATAGCGAAGGGCGCCACGACCGGTCAGCCAGTGATGTCCGCGGGGGACGCGCTGCTGATGGTGTTGCGCCACGCCCACAACCTCGCGCGGAGGGCCCGCCGCGGCACCGGGCCGCAGGCGTCCCACCCGACGACCGGCTGACCGCGGAGCTGCCGGTTGTGCGCGGCGCAGCGCCGCCGCATCTGCGGGACCCGATCGACGCCGTCAAGGCAGCGCTGGACGGCACGCCGTCGCCGCCGAAGCAGCCACCGCCGGCCCCGCCGCGGCGCCCACCGGGCGGCGGCGGACCACCGCGTGGAGGGCCGCCACCCGCACCGAAGCCCAGCTTCCGCCACCAGATCAACTGGAAATTGGCGCGCCGCGTGCTGTACGCCGCGGTGGCCGTGCTGGTCGTACTGCCGATCGTCACATTTGCGATGGCCTACCTCATCGTCGATGTGCCCAAGCCCGGCGACATCCGGACCAACCAGGTATCGACAATCCTGGCCAGTGATGGCAGTGAACTGGCAAAAATTGTTCCGCCAGAAGGCAATCGCGTCGACGTCAACATCGACCAGATTCCGCTGCACGTGCGCAACGCGGTGATGGCCGCCGAGGACCGTGACTTCTATTCCAATCCCGGCTTCTCGTTCACCGGCTTCGCCCGCGCCTTCAAGAACAACATCTTTGGCGGCGACCTGCAGGGCGGCTCGACGATCACCCAGCAGTACGTCAAGAACGCGTTGGTCGGCGACGCTCGTTCCGGGATCGGTGGTGTGGTCCGCAAGGCCAAGGAACTGGTGATCTCGACCAAGATGTCCAGCGAATGGTCCAAAGACCAAGTGCTGCAGTCGTATCTGAACATCATCTATTTCGGTCGCGGCGCGTACGGCATATCGGCGGCGGCCAAGGCGTACTTCGACAAGCCGGTCGAGCAGCTGACCGTCGCCGAGGGCGCGCTGCTGGCCGCGCTCATCCAGCGGCCGTCGGGCCTGGATCCCGCCGTCAATCCCGAGGGTGCGGCGAAACGGTGGAACTGGGTGCTCGACGGCATGGTCGACATCGGCGCGCTGTCGAAGCAAGACCGTGCCGCTCAACAGTTCCCGCCGACGCTGCCGCCGGAGCAGGCGCGCTCGCAGGACCAGACCACCGGCCCGAACGGGTTGATCGAGCGGCAGGTCACCCAGGAGCTGCTTGACCTTTTCAACATCAACGAGCAGACGCTGAACACTCAGGGTCTGCAGATCACCACGACGATCGACCCGAAGGCACAGCAGGCCGCCGAGGCGGCGGCATCGGAGACATTGGAAGGCCAGGACCCCGACATGCGCACCGCGGTCGTGTCGATCGACCCGAAAACGGGCGCAGTGAAGGCCTACTACGGCGGCAGCGACGCCAACGGGTTTGACTTCGCACAGGCCGGGCTGCCGACGGGTTCGTCATTCAAGGTCTTCGCATTGGTGGCCGCACTGCAGCAGGGCATGGGCCTGGGCTACCAGGTGGACAGCTCACCGGTGACGGTCAACGGCATCAAGATCACCAACGTCGAGGGTGAGGGCTGCGGCGTCTGCAACATAGCCGAGGCGTTGAAGCGGTCGCTCAACACGAGTTACTACCGGCTGATGCTCAAGCTGAAGAACGGGCCGGCCGACGTCGCCGACGCCGCGCACAAGGCAGGCATCGCAGATAGCTTTCCCGGCGTGAACCACACATTGTCCGAGGACGGCAAGGGCGGTCCACCCAACAACGGAATTGTGCTGGGCCAGTATCAGACTCGCGTACTCGACATGGCGTCGGCATATGCCACGCTCGCGGCCTCGGGCGTGTATCACAAGCCGCACTTCGTGCAGAAGGTGATCAACTCGCGGGGCGAGGTGTTGTTCGACGCCGGCCAGCAGGACAACAGCGGCGAGCAGCGCATCGACAAGGCCGTAGCCGATAACGTCACCTCCGCGATGCAGCCGATCGCCGGATGGTCCAGGGGCCACAACCTGGCGGGTGGTCGTCCGTCGGCGGCCAAGACGGGCACCAATCAGCTCGGCGATACTGACGCCAACCGCGACGCCTGGATGGTGGGGTACACCCCGTCGTTGTCGACTGCGGTCTGGGTGGGCACCACCGAGGGCACCAAGCCACTCGAGACCGCCTCGGGCTCAGCGGTTTACGGGTCGGGTCTGCCATCGGACATCTGGAAGGCGACGATGGACGGTGCGCTCAAGGGCGCCGATAACGAGTCGTTCCCGAAGCCCGCTGAGATCGGCGGCTATGCCGGCGTGCCACAGGCGCCGCCACCGCCGCCGTCCACTGCGCCACCGACGCCGTCGGAGGCGGTCGTTCAGCCGACGATCGAAGTGGCGCCGGGCATTACGATCCCGCTCGGCCCGCCTACCACCGTGCCTCTCGTTCCTCCGGCGCCAGTCGGACCCGCGCCAGGGCCGCCGGGAGTGCCGCCGCCTGGACCTCCTCCGCCCCCGTGACCGAGCGGGAACCGGCAACCGTCTCGCCCGCCGGGCTGGTCGAAGTCGCATCGCCGGCTCGGCCGGCCGATGTTGTTGCGCCGGCTCGGCCGGCCGAAGACCGGCGGAGCCTTGACGACCGCGACCTGCCCAGCCGTACCGACACGATCGGCGCGGCGCTGTCCGGGGTGATCGGCGGCCCGGTCGGCCGGCATGCGCTGATCGGGCGCCAACGCTTCCTGACGCCGCTGCGAGTGATGCTGATCATCGCGCTGCTTTTCCTCGCGTTGGGTTATACGACGAAGGCGGCGTGCCTGCAGACCACCGGTAGCGGCACTGCCGATCAGCGGGTGGGCAACTGGCAGAACCAGAGGGCATACTACGAGCTCTGCTATTCCGACACCGTTCCGCTGTATACCGCGGAGTTGTTGAGCCTGGGCAAGTTTCCGTACAAGTCCAGCTGGATCGAGACGGACAGCGACGGCAAGCCACGCACACAGTACGACGGCAACATCGCGGTGCGGTACATGGAATATCCGGTGCTGACCGGGATCTACCAGTACCTGTCGATGGCGCTGGCGAAGACTTACACCGCGGTGACGAAGCTGGTGTCAGTGCCGATCATCGCCGAGGTCGTGATGTTCTTCAACATCGCGGCGTTTGGATTGGCGCTGGCGTGGCTGACCACCGTTTGGGCCAGCGCGCGGCTTGCGGGTCCACGACGCGTGTGGGACGCGGCACTGGTGGCGGCGTCGCCGATCCTGATCTTTCAGGTCTTCACGAATTTCGACGCACTGGCAACGGCTTTCGCGACAGGTGCGCTGCTGGCATGGGCGCGGCGAAAGCCGTGGCTGGCCGGTGGACTGATTGGGCTCGGTGTCGCGGCCAAGCTGTATCCGCTGCTGTTGTTCATTCCGATGGTGATCCTGGGCCTGCGGACAGGACGGCTGCGCGAGGTCGGCAAGGCGGCGATCGCGACGGTGCTGGTGTGGCTGGTGGTGAACCTGCCGATCATGGTGCTGTTCCCGCGGGGGTGGTCGGAGTTCTTCCGGCTCAACACGCGGCGTGGCGACGATATGGATTCGCTGTACAACGTGGTGAAGTCGTTTACCGGCTGGCGTGGCTTCGACCAGAACCTGGGGTTCTGGCAGCCGCCGACAGTGCTCAACACGGTGACCGCGGTGTTGTTCGTATCCTGTTGTATCGCAATCACGTACGTCGCGCTGACGGCGAAGCAACGACCGCGGCTGGTGCAGGTGGCGTTCCTGGTGGTTGCCGCGTTCTTGCTGACGAACAAGGTGTGGAGTCCGCAATTCTCGCTGTGGCTGGTGCCGCTGGCGGTGCTGGCACTGCCGCATCGCCGGATTCTGCTGGCGTGGATGACGATCGATGCGCTGGTGTGGGTGCCGCGGATGATGTTCCTCTACGGCGAGCAGAACCGTGGCCTGCCCGAACAGTGGTTCACCGTGACGGTACTGCTCCGTGACATCGCAGTGATCATGCTGTGCGCCTTGGTGATTCGACAGATCTACCGGCCCGAGCTGGACTTGGTGCGATACCGGGGACAGGTCGACGACCCGTCGGGCGGCGTGTTCGAGCGGGCACCTGATGCGCCGCCGGATCGGTTGCCCGACTGGTTGCGTCCGCAGGCGGGCAGACCCCGCGTGACCCCGGCGCCCGATCAGTCAACCGAACCGGAGGACGAACCGGACTTCGCGCGCAGCACATAGAGGAGGCGGCCCGTGTTGGTTGCGATTCCGCTGTTCGAACGTTGCACCGCGCTGGATGCCGTCGGCCCCTACGAAGTGCTGCAACGAGTTCCGTCGATCGACGTGGTGTTCGTCGGGCATCAACGCGGCGAAGTGCGCAGCGACAACGGGATGCTGGGCATGACGGTCGACAAGGCGTTCGCCGAACTCACTCAACCGGACGTGGTGGTGTTTCCCGGCGGCATCGGCACGCGCGTATTGATCAACGACGCAGAGGTGCTCGACTGGGTGCGCGAGGCGCACAAGCACTCGTGGTTCACCACGTCGGTGTGCACAGGCGGCCTGGTTCTGGCCGCGGCGGGCCTCCTGACCGGGCTGACGGCGACCACGCACTGGCGGGTGCAGGAGCTGCTCAACTCCCTGGGCGCGCAGTACGTCCCGCAGCGGGTGGTCGAGCACTTGCCGCAGCGGATCATGACCGCGGCCGGCGTGTCCAGCGGCATCGACATGGCGCTACGCCTGGTCGAGCTACTCGTCGGACGCGACGCCGCCGAGGCCAGCCAGCTGATGATCGAGTACGACCCCGAGCCGCCATTCGATTCAGGCGATTTGGGCAAGGCATCTGCGGAGATTCAGGAGCTTGCCCATGAGTACTACCGGCACCGAGCCTAACTCGTAGACGCGACGGCGGAGAGGTGCCACTCGCCGGGCACGCCCTTGAGCTCAGGAGCGCCGCGCTCCTCGAACTCGAGCCCTGACCCGATCACGAGGTCGCGCAGCGTGCTGGACACCAGCACGTCGTTCGGCCTGCCAGTGCGCTAACCCGCGCACCGATGTGCACGGCGCACTCGCTGGTGTGCAGCTCGGCCCGCACCTCGATGCCCAGCGACTGCACCGCGTCGCGGATCGACATCGCGCAGCGGATCGCTCGCTGAGGGCCGTCGAACATCGCAAACCGGCCGAATGATGTCATCGCTTCGACCCAACCTTGAATCGACGGCAGCCCCGGAGCGACTTCACAGTTTGTGAACCAGTTCGGTACGAACACAAGGTCGCGAGGGCCTTCGCGTGACGTGCGGCAGGCAACGCGCAAGTCCCCGTTCAGCGCATACCGCGTCTCCGAGAACATTGCGGAAGTGTTAGCCGGACGAGCAGCACGATTTCGCAGATCAGCGGGCGTTCCTGTAGCCTGGGCCGGTTGCCGACGCAGGTAACCCTCCTGCCACGGAACGACCGTGGCCGCACTAGACCGTAGGAGGTGGTGAGGTTCTCATGCGTCCATACGAAATCATGGTCATTCTTGACCCCACTCTCGACGAGCGCACTGTTGCTCCGTCGCTGGAGACATTCCTCAATGTCATCCGCAAGGGCGGCGGCAGTGTCGACAAGGTCGACATCTGGGGCAAGCGCCGACTGGCATACGAGATCGCCAAGCACGCCGAGGGCATTTACGCCGTCGTCGATGTGAAGGCGGAACCCGCGACCGTGTCGGAGCTCGACCGTCAGCTCAACCTGAACGAGTCGGTGCTGCGGACCAAGGTGCTGCGGACCGACAAGCACTAGTCCGAACGGCGTGTGCTCGTCGTAGTGCTTCCGTAGGCTCGCCTGCGACCAAGCTTCGCGCACACCGCCAAATCCCAGGAGGAACTCGTGGCTGGTGACACCACCATTACCGTCGTCGGAAACCTGACCGCCGACCCCGAACTGCGCTTCACCCCGTCGGGTGCGGCCGTCGCGAACTTCACGGTCGCGTCGACGCCGCGCATTTA
>DASQCE010000645.1:0-7812 GCA_035634855.1 Mycobacterium sp. | reverse complement strand
TGCCTGAGAATGCTTGTGCGATAACCGAACTGGAGGACATCCGGCGACACCCAGCGGTCCTCGCCGGTGCGGCGGTCGAGCAGTCGGACGCGGCGGATGGTGTCGGCGACGTCGGCGCCGTATGCACCGACGTTCTGCACCGGCGTCGCGCCCGCCGATCCCGGGATGCCCGACAAACACTCCAGCCCGCCGAGCCCGTAGGCCAGCGACGTGACCACCACGTCGTCCCACACCGCACCGGCTTCGGCGCGCACGATGTTGCCCTCGACGGAGATCTCGGTGTTCGCGAGCAACACGACGGTCAGGTCGGCGAGGTCGTCGGCCAGCACCACGTTGGAACCGCCTGCGAGCACGAGGACGTCATCGAGAGCGCCGAGCGCCGCGACGATCTGCTCAGTGCTGGTACATGTGATCAACCGGCGCGCAATGGGTCCGATGCGCAGCGTGGTCAGCGGCGCCAGCGGCACGTCGTCGGCGACGGCCGCGCCCCCCAAATCCAGACCGGTCACGGGCGGTAACGGTAGCCTGGCCAGCTATGCCACGTTCATTCGACATGGCCGCCGAATTCGAGGGCAGCGTCGAACAGGTCCACCGGGCATTCGGTGATGAACAGTATTGGCTGGAGCGGTTGGCGGATTCCGGCGCCGACGACTACTCGCTGGATTCGATGACCGTGAACGGAGAAGGCATCGACGTGGTCACCACCCAGACGCTCCGCGCCGACCGGCTGCCCGGCGTGGTCACGCAGTTCCACCGCGGCGACCTGAGCTTCGTCCGCGAGGAGACGTGGACGCCGATAAGCGACGGGCAGGCCACCGCGACGGTCAAGGGTGCGATCACGGGGGCGCCCGCGACGCTGAGCGGCACCGGCTTGCTCGCCCCGGCAAAATCCGGCGCAGGCTCGCGGCTGGAGTTCAACGCCAGCGTCGAGGTGAAGGTGCCGCTCGTCGGCGGCAAGATCGAGAACTTCATCGGCAGTGCTCTCGTCGACCTGCTGATCGCAGAACAGCGCTTCACCACGGTGTGGATCACGGAAAACGCGTAACCCGTAAGTAAAATTATGTTCCATGTCGCGTCGCATGGAATACACCATCGAGTTCGACGCACCGGCGGAGAAGATCTATCAGGACTTCACCAGCCGGGAATACTGGCAAACCCTGATGGACGCGTACCGCTTCCTGACGCCGCAGTCGGAGATCACGTCCTTCTCGTCCGGCGAGCGTGGCACCGACGTCGCGTTCGTGCAGAACCTACCGCGGACGTACCTGCCGCCGATCGCGCGCACCGTCGTGCCCGTCGACATGATCATCACCCGCAAGCAGCATTTCGATCGCTACGACCACGACAACAACCGGGCTGAGGGCACCTACTCGGCGTCGATTCCGCACGGCCCTGGCAGCTTCGGCGGCCAGTACTTCCTCACCGAGACCGACGCAGGCAGCAGGTTGCGGTTGGCCAGCGTCTGCAAGGTCTACATCCCGTTCATCGGCGGCGCGCTGGAGGGCCTGATCCTGCACCACATCAAACAGCTTTTCGACGCCGAGGAGGCGTTCACCGCTGACTGGATCTCCAAGCACCAGTAGGCCCGTCGGCGCGATCACCCGCGGCACCACGGGCCATAACCGGCTGCGCCGCAGCGACCGCTGGCTGGTGCATTCGCGGCGCGTCCGTGCGGCACTGCAGGCGGCCGCCGATCCGCTGGTGATCGACCTCGGCTACGGCGCGCTGCCGGTGACGACGCTCGAACTGGCGGCGCGGTTGCGGGTCGTTCGCGCCGATATCCGTGTCGTGGGCCTGGAGATTCACCCGGACCGCGTTGTGCCATCGCGCGACGGCGTGGAATTCGGTCTCGGCGGCTTCGAATTGGCCGGGCGTAGACCGGTTTTGGTGCGAGCGTTCAACGTGCTGCGCCAGTATCCGGTCGAAACGGTGCGCGACGCATGGGCGGTAATGCGGGCGGGGCTGGCGCCGGGCGGACTGATCGTCGACGGCACTTGCGACGAGCTGGGCCGCCGCTGCTGCTGGGTGCTGTTGGACGGCGACGGACCGATCAGCCTGACGCTGGCCTGCGATCCGTTCGCGATCGCGCGGCCGTCGGATCTGGCCGAGCGGCTGCCCAAGGTGCTGATCCACCACAACGTGGCGGGCGAGCCGATCCACACCCTGCTGACCGCGGCGGACCGCGCGTGGGCCAGCGTCGCGGGCCACGGTGTCTTCGGCCCGCGGGTGCGCTGGCGGGCGATGGTGGACCTGCTTCGCGACGAGGGCTTCCCGGTGGAGCCACCGCGCAGGCGGATGCGCGACGGCGTTCTCTCGGTGCCGTGGTCAGATGTCGCCCCCGTCGGGCCTCCGTGATCGACCGTCGCGCCACTAGTCTGAGCAGCATGCTGATCGCCCTCGCCCAGATCCAGAGCGGCACAGAACCCGCGGCCAACCTCGGTTTGGTCGAGGAATACACCCGTCGCGCCGCCGACGCCGGCGCCGGCCTGGTGTTGTTCCCGGAAGCGACGATGTGCCGGTTCGGTGTGCCGCTCGCGCCGATCGCCGAGCCGCTGGACGGGTCGTGGGCGTCGGCGGTACGAGAGATCGCCGAGCGCGCGGGCATCGTCGTCGTCGCGGGCATGTTCGTTCCCGCCGACGACGGCAGGGTGACCAACACCCTGATCGCGACGGGCCCCGGGGTCGACACGCACTACGACAAGATCCATCTCTACGATGCCTTCGGCTTCACCGAGTCGGATACCGTCGCGCCGGGGCACGAGCCCGTCGTCATCAGCGTCGACGGCGACTCCGGACCGGTTAATGTCGGTCTGACGCTGTGCTACGACGTCCGCTTCCCCGAGCTGTACGTCGAATTAGCCCGGCGCGGAGCGCAACTCATCACCGTGCACGCGTCGTGGGGAACCGGCCCCGGCAAGCTCGAGCAGTGGACACTGCTGGCACGTGCCCGCGCCATCGATACGACGGGCTTCGTCGCCGCGGTCGACCAGGCCTACCCAGGCGCCGAACTGGCCGCTGTCGGACCGACCGGCGTCGGCGGCAGCGTCGTCGCGTCCGCGGTCGGTGAGGTGCTGGCCTCGGCAGGTTCGGATCCGCAGCTGCTGATCACCGACATCGACCTCGCCGCGGCGCAGAAGGCCCGCGAGACGATCGCGGTCATGAGTAACCGCACATATCTCGGTAAGGCAGAATCGCTGAGGTGACTGATCCCTGGGCGCGCCCGGCCAACCAGGCCCCGCAGGTCCCACCGCCGCCACAGTTTCCGCAAGGCGCGCCTCCGGGCCAACCCGCACCCCCACCGCACGGTGCGCCTGCCGAACCTCCGCAGAAGGACTCCTCGCTGTTGGTGAAGATCAAGAACCTGTTCCGCGACCCGCTGTCCATCGTCCTGGTCGTCGTCATCGTCATCGCGCTGGTTGCGGCCGGTCTGCTGGCGGGCGAACTATACGCGCGCAGCCGCGCGGATTCGATCGTCGCCAAGTCCACCGAGTGCGTGGTGCAGGACAGCGTCAGCGCGTCGTTCGGCGCCCTGCCGCCGTTCCTGATACAGCACATGTCAGGCCACTACACGAACATCCACATCGAGACGGCGGGCAACCAGGTCCGTCAGGCCAAGGGCATGAAGGTCAATCTGGTCATCAAGGATGTGCGGCTCGAGGACACCGCGAACTCGGGTGGGTCGATCGGGTCGTTGGTCGCGAACGTCACCTGGTCTTCGCAGGGCATCAAGGACACCATCCAGAACGCGATCCCCATCGTCGGCTCATTCGTCACCGGCGTAACGACCAACCCGAGCGACGGCACGATCGAGTTGCAGGGCACGCTTGGCAGCATCAAGGCCAAGCCCGCCGTCGCCGACAACGGGATCGCGCTGCAGGTGACGGACTTGACCGGCCTCGGCTTCGCTCTTCCGCGGGAGACTGTGCAGCCTGCCCTGGACGCTTTCACGTCGCAGCTGACCACGAACTACCCGCTCGGTATCCACGCCGACTCGGTGCAGGTCACGGATACCGGTGTGGTTAGCCAGTTTTCGACGCAGAACGCGTCGATTCCGAAGGGCAACGAAGACCCCTGCTTCGCGGGTCTCTAATCCAGCCCGTCAAGCACGGCGCGGGTGCCGGATAGCCCGAGCCGGGTGGCGCCCGCCTCGAGCATCGCGACGGCATCCTGCGCTGTGCGGATACCACCGCTGGCCTTGACGCCCAGCCGGTCGCCAACCGTGCGTGCCATCAGCTCGACGGCACGCACCGACGCTCCCCCGCTGGGGTGAAATCCGGTGGAGGTCTTCACGAAATCGGCGCCTGCGTCCTCGGCGATCTTGCACACGTCGACCAGTCTCTGCTCGCCGCCCAGGGCGAGCAGGGCGGCAGACTCCACGATCACCTTCAAGATGGCGTCGGGGAGTATCGCATCGAAAACCGCTGCGATATCAAACTTCACAGCGTCGTAGTCGCCTTCGAGCGCCGAGCCGACGTCGATCACCATGTCGATCTCGTCGGCCCCTGCCTCGACCGCGCGCCGCGCCTCCTCGGCCTTGATCGCCGAAAGATGTTTGCCTGACGGGAATCCGACGACCGACGCGATGTCATACTCGCCCGTCCGGAACGACTTGGCCGACGCAACCATCGTCGGCGATACACACACCGCGAACACTTCAAGTTCTTCCGCCTCTTGAAGAAGCGCCATGACGTCGGCCTCGGTCGCCTCCGGCTTGAGCAGCGTGTGGTCGACGAGCGCGGCCACGCTCTCGCGGCTGTACCGCCGCACTAGAACGGTTCTTCGGTGCCGCCGGGGTTACAGCCCGCCGCGACCATCTCCTCCTCGGAGACCTCGTTTCGCCACGGTTCGAGGTTCCAGCTGATCTTGCCGGGCTCGACGAGTTCGGCGTAATGCCAGTGGCATAGGAACTGGGCCTTCATGCCAGGGATGTCGGCATCGGGCGAGAGCGTCAGCACCTCGGCCCACGCCTCGGCGGACTGTACATCGCTGCCGGGGTCCTGCGACGCCTGCCGCGCGGCATCCGTCGGGTACACGCGCAGACTGGACATGTCGCCCCACTTCGCCCACTGCACGTGGTCGACATACGGCGGGCCCGGCACCGCGTCGGCCGACGCGACGGGAGCCAGGGCCAAGGGCACGGTTGCAGCCGCCATCGCGGCGGCGAAGAAGAGGCGCACGCGACTAGCGGGACTTGCCCTGGATTTCCAGGATCTTCGGCCGGACGTCGACGAGATAGACGCCTGCGGCCACGGCCGCGATCGCCACCCCGGTGATGCCGAGCACCAAGGCCAGCAGCACACCGACGCCGAGGATCACCAGCCAGACGGGCTTGGTCAGCTTGTCGGCGGCGGTGTAGGCGTCAGGCCGCTGCAGCGCGGCGTGAACGAGCGCGTAGATGGTCGTCACCACGACCGCGATCTGCAAAACAGCGAGGACGTAACCCACTAGGCCTTGAAGCTCCACATAGCTAGCCTAAGCGGGTTACGTCCCCGGGTCGACTCTGAGTCACCCCTGTGGGCAACCTGAGCCTCTATTTACTTCTGGGTGACCTTCTTGGCCGCAGCCTTCTTGGCGGGCGCCTTCTTGGCGGGCGTCTTCTTGGCCGGGGCCTTGGCCGCAGCCTTCTTCGCGGGGGCGGCGGCCTTCTGAGCCTTCTTCGGCAGTTCGACGCCGACCAGCTTGGCGGCACGCTCGCCGACCGCGCGGGTCTGCGACGCCACGTTGCCCAGCGCGTCCTGCGTCAACTCAACGGCCTGATCCGAGTAGCGCTCGACGCGACCGGCGGCCTCCTCGATGGCCGGCTGGCTACGCAGCCGCTCGAGGGCGGCCTCGCCACGCTCGACCAGGCTGTTGTAGCGGGTCTGGGCGGCCTCGGCGTAGCTTTCGGCGACGCGGCGCAGCTCGTCGGAGGTCAGCCGATCGCGCAGCTCGCCGAACTGGGTCGGCAGGTCCTCCTGCAGCTTGGTTAGGCGAGCGCGGCTCTCCTCGACGCGCGCCTGGGTGTCGGTGCGGGCCTCACCGGCGCGCTCACGCAGGGTTGCGACGATCTCGTTGACCCGCTCGAGGGCGAGGTCGGCGGCGCCAACCGCAGCCAGCAGCGGGGCCTTGAGGTCGTCGACAGTGGGCTGGTTCTTGGCAGGCGTGTTCTTCGCCATTGTTGGTTTCCTTTCAGAGGTTTCGGTTGGTTTTTGGGTTGGTTCTGGCGTCTTTACTGAGCGGTTGGTCTCGTCTTAATCAGTCCTCGGCTCCTCGTCTGTTTCGCTTGCAGCTTCGTTCTGTTGGCAAAATGACGTGTAAATGTCGAGCAGCACCTGCTTCTGCCGCTCGGTGATCGCCATGTCGGTGATTATGGCGTCGCGGACTTCGCTGGTCTCGCTGGGCTCGAGGATCCCGGCCCGTACGTAGAGCACTTCCGCGGATACCCGCAGTGCCTTGGCAATCTGTTGCAGCACGTCGGCGGAGGGTTTCCGCAATCCCCGCTCGATCTGGCTGAGGTAGGGATTACTGACGCCGGCCTTCTCGGCCAGCTGCCGCACGGATACCTGCGCTGCCTCGCGTTGCGTACGGATGAAGGTGCCGATGTCCTGCGCGGCGTTCTGTGCAGCGCTGGACACGACGGCGGCAAGATTTTCATCCTGCGGCATAGCGTGGCCCCCTCGGTTTGCGTCAGGTATCCAGTTGGATTGACTAGCGTGCGACACAATCAACCGTACGACGGGGTGCTAACTTTTGCAAGCACTAGTTAGCGCAGGTCAGAAGAGCAGCTGGGCTACCGAATAGATGATCAGACCGGCCAGCGCACCCACCACCGTGCCATTGATCCGGATGAATTGCAGGTCACGGCCGACATGCAGCTCGATGCGCCTGCTGGCCTCGTCGGCGTCCCACCGCTCGATGGTCTCGGTGATGATCGCTGTGATCTCCACCCCATATTCGGTGACCAGGTGTTGAGCCGCGCGGATGATCCAGTTGTCGACCTTGTCGCGCAGGTCGGCGTCGTCCCTCAGGGACTCGCCGATGTGCTCGACCGAGTCGGCGATTCGCGTTCTCAATGCCGAGGAGGGATCCTCGACCGACTCCAGAATGATCCGCTTGGCCGCACTCCACGCCGTCTCGGCTGCCCTCGCAACCTCGTCACGGGCCATGATCTGTTCCTTGACGTTCTCGGCGCGTTGGATCGTCGCGTCGTCGTGCTGTAGGTCGTCGGCGAACTCGAACAGGAAGCGGGTGGCCGACCGCCGCAGTTCGTGGTCGGGATTGCGTCGCACCTTGTCGGTGAAGTCCATCAACTCGCGGTGGATACGGTCGCCGACGAGGTGGTCCACCCAGCGGGGCGACCAGGTGGGCGAGTCGCGCTCGACAACCCGCTCGATGACGTCGCCGGCGTTCAGCGACCACTGGAAGGCCCGGTCGGCGAGCAGTTGGAGCAACGCTTCCTGGCGGTGCTCCGCGAGCAGCGTGGCGAGCACCCGCCCGATCGGCGGGCCCCACTGCGGTTCGGCGACGCGCTTGACGATCATCCGGTCGAGTACGTGCTGCACATCCTCGTCGCGCAGCATCTCCACCAGTACCCGCAGCACCGTCGACGTCTCGGCCGCGACGCGCTGTGCGTGCGACGGCTCCGAGAGCCACTTGCCGAGCCGGCCCGCGACGTGGGCGTCGCGCAGCTTGGTTTCCACGACCTCCGGCGACATGAAGTTCTCCCGTACGAACGCACCGAGGCCCTCGCCGAGCTGGTCTTTCTTGCGCTTGATGATCGCGGTGTGCGGGATCGGGATGCCCAGTGGGTATTTGAACAGCGCGGTGACCGCG
>DASQCE010000644.1:0-13502 GCA_035634855.1 Mycobacterium sp. | reverse complement strand
GATCCGTAGGGCCGGGTGAGGATTTCCAGGTAGTGCCCACCGGGATCCTGGAAATACACGCCGCGGCCGCCGTCATTGTGGTTGATCTCGCCGGGCCGGCTGCCCCTCGGGTCGGCCCAATGCTGCATGCCTCGCTCGCGGATGCGTCCGTAGATGGCGTCGAACTCGTCCTCGGATACCAGGAAGGCGTAGTGCTGCGGGCGGATGTCCTCGTCCTCGCCCACTTGCGCGTAGTCGAGGCTGACACCGTGGTTGAGTTCTACCGCCAGAAACGGACCGAACTCCTTGGCGCTTGGCAGGCCGAACAGCTCGGTGAAGAAGGTGGCCGATTCCTCGCGGCTTTTCGCGGCGACGATGGTGTGGTTGAACGTGATTGCCATACCAATTCAGTCAACCACTGTCGGTAGCGCGACGGCAACGATGCACGATAGACCCATGTCGGACGTCGAGGTGCTCAACGGTGCAAGGGTCACGCTGCGCGCGCCAACGCTCGATGATGCCGAGATGCTGTTCGAGCGGGTCGCCTCCGACCCCGAGGTGCCTCGCTACATGTCGTGGCGCCCACATCCAGACGTCGACGAAACCCGTCGCGTCATCACGGAAATCTTCAACGTCGGCGGTGAGACGACCTGGCTTATCGAATTGCGGGATGGGGCCGGGCCGATCGGGCTCTGCGGCTGGCGGCGGCCGCATCCGCACATCATCGATTTCGGCTACTGCCTCGGCCGCCGATGGTGGGGCCAGGGCCTCATGTCCGAGGTGGTGCGGCTGCTGCTCGACAAGGCCCGGCGCGACCCCACCGTCTACCGGGTGACGGCCCATTGTCACGTCGACAACACGGCGTCGGCGCGACTGCTGGAAAGCAGCGGCCTGGCCTTCGAAGGACGGCTGGCGCGCTACGCCGTGTTGCCGAACATCAGCGAGGAACCGCAGGATTGCCTGCTCTTCGGCAAGGCGATCAAGTGACGCCGCCGCGCACCGTCCACGCCCGGGCCTCGAGGGTAAAACCCGTATCGCCGAGGTGCTCGCGCAGCCTGGATTCCAATGCGTGCCGGGCTGACTCGGCCAATCCAGCCGTGTAGACGCCGGCCGGGCCCTGACCGCCGAGGAACGGCCGCCAGTAGTCGTCGAACGATGCGAACGGCATCTCGATCGTCAGCGCTTGCTCGTCGACATCCTGTAGTCCGTGCGTGCGCCAGAGCTCCGCGAGTGACCCGCGCGTAGCCAGCGGCATATTGCGTTCGTCGCGCGGCGCGGCATCGGAATCCAGTGCGACGGCCGTGTCCCAGAACGTCCGCAGCATCTGCATGCCGTCGCCGTAGTCCCACACCGCCGCAGCGACGACACCGCCGGGCCGGGTGACCCGGACCATCTGGTGCAGCGCGGCGGCCGGATCCGCGACGAAGTTCAGCACGAGCATCGACAGTGTCCGGTTGAACGCGTCGGCTGGGAACGGGAGCGCCAGCGCATCGCCGACCTCGAACCGGCCGCTCACGTGCTCTCGCGCGTACCGCACGTAGGCCGCCGACCGCTCGACGCCCGTCACCTGTACAGAGTCGATGGCCCCGGCCGCAGCGGACAGCGCGCCGGTGCCCGATCCGACGTCGAGCACGCGATCACCCTCGGTGACGCCCGCGAACGTCACGAACAGTGGCGCGAGCCGACGGCTCCAGCGGCCCATGAACCGCTCGTAGCCGTCGCTTTCGGAGAACATCCTGGGGTCAGGCTATCGCCGCGGGCGTGATACGAAGGACCGATGGCGTTCGACTTTCGCGATCTTGCTAAACCGATCCTCGTCGCGCCGATGGCCGGTGGACCGTCGACGCCTGAACTCGCTGCCGCCGGGACGAACGCCGGCGGCCTCGGCTTTGTCGCTGCGGGTTACCTGACTGCCGAGGTGTTCGCCGAGCGGCTCACCGCGGCGCGAGGCTTGGCGTCCGGCCCGATCGGCGCGAATCTGTTTGCGCCACAGCCGAGTGCGGGCACCCGAGCTGATATCGAGCGCTACGCCAAGGCGCTCGCGCCGGAGGCCGAGCGTTACGGCGCGCAGCTTGGTGAGCCGCGATTCGACGACGACCACTGGGCCGCAAAGATCGATGTACTGCTCGACGTGCGACCGGACGTGGCATCGTTCACCTTCGGCGTGCCGAGCGCCGAGGAGTGCGGGCGGCTGCGCGAGGCCGGCATCACGGTCGTCGGCACCGTCACCACGCTGCCCGAGGCGCAGACCGCGGTCGACTGCGGCGTCGACGCGGTAGCGGTGCAGGGTCCGTCGGCGGGTGGGCATCGCGGCACGTTCGACCCGTCCGCTCAGCCGGCCACGCAGCCCCTCGACGAGCTGCTGGCCGAGGTGAAGGCGGCCGTCGACGTGCCGGTCGTGGCTGCCGGCGGGTTGATGACGGCAGACGATGTCGGGCGCGTGATGGCGGCGGGCGCTGCGGCGGCGCAACTCGGAACGGCCTTCCTGCTGTCGGCTGAAGCGGGCAGCAGCCCCGTGCACCGCGCCGCGCTGCAGAACCCGCGATTCACCGAAACCGTTGTCACGCGGGCGTTTTCCGGCCGCTACGCACGCGGACTGCGCAACCGGTTCATCGACGAGCATGAGGCCGAGGCGCCGTTGGGATATCCGGAGGTCCACTGGCTGACCAGTCCGTTGCGCGCGGCGTCGGTGCGTGCGGGCGATCCGCAGGCCGTGAACATATGGGCGGGTACCGGGTTCCGGCGGGCGAAGACGGGCACTGCGGCCGAGATCATTGGCGGCCTCACCTAGCGTCCGCCGAACGTTCCTTACCGCGCGAAAAATCGCAAGAATTTCGAGCGGTAAGGAACGTTCGGCACACACCGCCGTACAGAATTCAGCCGCGAGTCAGTTTCGGGCTGCGATCATGGCATCAGGATGCGTCTATTGGTGGTCGAAGACGAGCAGCGCCTGGCCGCAGGGCTGCGCAAGGGGCTCGAGGCCGAAGGTTTCGCCGTCGATGTCGTGCACACCGGCACCGACGGCATCTGGATGGCGCGCGAAAACCCCTTCGACGCGATCATTCTCGATGTCATGCTGCCCGGCGCCAATGGTTATCAGGTGTGCCGGACCCTGCGCGGCGAAGGCAATTGGACACCAATTCTGATGCTGACCGCGAAGGACGGTGTTTGGGACGAGGTTGAAGGTCTGGACACCGGTGCCGACGACTACCTGATCAAGCCGTTCTCGTATGCGGTGTTGATCGCGCGGCTCCGGGCACTGCGCCGCAGAGGCGCGCAGGCCAGGCCGACCGTGCTCGAGGCAGGCGGTCTGCGACTTGACCCTGCGACGCGGCGGGTTTGGCTTCGCGGCGAGCAGATCGAGCTCACCCCGCGCGAGTTCGCGATCCTCGAGTACCTGCTGCACCGCCCCGACGAAGTGATGTCGAAGCGCGACATCCTGGACCACGTATGGGATTTCGACTTCGACGGTGATCCCAACATTGTCGAGGTGTACGTGCGCAGGCTCCGCACCAAGCTGCACAGGCCGGGGGACCGCGTAGTGATCGAGACCGTTCGGGGCGCCGGGTACCGGCTAGTCGCTGCTCGTGATTGAGAGACTTGCGACGATCCGGGCGATCACCACGATCGTGGCGACGATCGTCGTGGCGATCGCCCTCACGGTCGGCGCGATAGCTCTGGTCGCCGCCGCGCAGCGCACGATGGTCGACGAGGTGACGGAGGCTGCGGGAAAGCAGGCCGCTGAGGTTGTCGGTCAACTGGAGTCCGGTCGGCCACCCGTCCTCGAAGTCGCCGGCAGTGACGAGCAGATGGTTCAGGTGATGACTCCCGCCGGCGCGGTGGTCGCCTCCAGTTCGAACGTCGCAGGCGAGCCGGCCGTCGCGCGGCTGGCGCCAGGCCAATCCGCTCAGGTGATCACGCCTTTGGACAACGACGCCTTCATCGCGGTGGCGCAGAGCGCTCAAACCGCAAACGGGCAGCGGATCGTGCTGGTCGCCCGGGCGCTGGTTGACGTGCTCGACACCACGAAAGCCCTCACCCGGCTGTTGATCATCGGGCTGCCGGTGATGTTGGCGGTGGTCGCGCTCGCCACCTGGTTCGCGGTGGGCCGCGCGCTGGCGCCGGTGGAGGCGATCCGGCGCGAGGTGGACGAAATCTCGGCGGCGCAGCTGCACCGTCGGGTACCGCAACCCAAAGCCGATGACGAGATCGGCCGGCTGGCCGCCACGATGAACCGCATGCTGGAGCGCCTGGAGAGCGCGCGAAACAGCCAGCGCCGCTTCGTGTCCGACGCGTCGCACGAACTTCGGTCACCGATCACCACCATCAGGCAGCACGCTGAGGTCGCTCTTGCCCATCCTGACCGGGTGACGGCCGCCGAGCTCGCCGAGGTCGTGCTGGCCGAACAGCAACGGATGCATCGCCTCGTCGAAGACCTGTTGCTGCTGGCCCGCGTCGACGAGCATGTCCCCCTGACACGTGCGGCCGTTGACCTCGACGACCTCGCCTTCGAGGAAGGTCACCGGCTTCGCTCGACCACGTCGAAGCGGGTGGACACGTCGGGAGTGAAAGCGGTGCGGGTGCAGGGCGATGCCGACGCGCTGCGCCGGATGGTGCGCAACGTCGGCGAGAATGCGGTCCGGCACGCGTCGAGCCGGGTAGACGTCACGCTCGTCGAGCGCGGCGAAGAGGTGGTGCTCACGATCGACGACGATGGGCCGGGGATCCCCGCTACCGAGCGGGCACGGGTATTGCAACGCTTCGTGCGGCTCGACGAAGCCCGCTCGCGCGACGAGGGCGGCAGCGGTCTCGGGCTTTCGATCGTCGACGAGGTGGTCCGCGCCCACGGCGGCTCGATGTCGATCGAGCAGTCCCCGCTTGGCGGTGCCCGCATCGTCATCACGCTGCCTGTTCAGGCTGTTGTCAGCTAGATGGCGCCAACCTTGCGGCATGAACATCACACGGATCGGGATCGTGACGGCAGTGGGCACGGCGGCTGTCGCCGTCGGGACTGGAATCGCAGCGGCACAACCCGACGACGGCGAGGGCACACCGATCACCGGAGAGGCGCTGACGAAGGCCAGCCAGGCCGCTTTGACGTTCACCGGCGGCGGAACCGTCACCGGCACCGAGGTCGGTGACGAGGAAAGCTACTACGAGGTCGAGGTGACCAAGGCCGACGGCAGTCAGGTCGACGTCCAACTCAACGACAACTTCCTCGTTGTCGGCTCCAAGACTGATCCGCCCGGCGCCGACACCGAGCCCGACGGCGACGGCGGCTAGCGCCGGCCATGAATGCCATCGGTCGCGGGCTCGCCACCCTGTGTGCCTGCACGCTTATCGCGGCGTGCGCTGACGGGAAGCCAGCCATGTCAGCCGAGTGCATCAAGGTGGTCGACGAGTCAGGCGAGGTCGGTGATGCGTGCCTGCCCGTCTCGCCCGACGCGCAGCGTGTCGATCTGGCCAAGCCGACATTCGGCAATCCAACATCGATCACCAATCCGCTGCACCCGACCAGCCAAGTGCAGCAGACCATCTACGGCGGCCACGTCGACGGCAAACCCTTCCGAACGGAAGTGAGTCTGTTGCCAGGCGTCAAACCGACCGTATGGCAGGGCAAATCGGTCAATACGGCGATCATTCAATACGTTGCGTACCTCGACGGGAGGATCCACGAGGTGGCCATCGACTGGTACGCGCAGGCCGATGACGGTTCGGTGTGGTACTTCGGAGAGGACGTCTTCAACTACGAGGACGGCAAGGTCGCCGACACCAAGGGCACCTGGGCGGCTGGCGACACGACACCGGCCGCGATGATAATGCCAGCGAATCCGCAGGTCGGTGACGTCTACCGCCCCGAGAATGCACCGGGGATCGCATTCGAGGAGGTGCGGGTCGCCAAAGTCGACCAGGACGTCGCCGGGCCCAGTGGAAACATCCGCGGCGCGATCGAAGTCAACGAGCTGCACATGGACGGCACCCGCGAGGGAAAGGTATTCGCGCCCGGTTACGGAGAGTTCTCGACGGGTAGTCCTGGCGGCGATCTCGAGGCCGCGTCACTGGCGTCGCCCACCGACCGCCGCCAAGGTGCGGCCCCCGGTGAGTTCGCGGCGCTGTCCAAAGCGGTCGGCGACGTGTCCGAGGCTGCCGCGGGCGAAGACGCTACACGCTTTCAGCAAGCTGTCGCGAATCTGAACAATGCCTGGAATATATTGTGCGCCAAGGGAATACCACCGCAGATGGAGTCGCAGATGCGGGTCGACATCGGGGCGCTGAGTTCGGAGGATGTGCAATCGGCGGCGTTGCGCGTCGTGCAAAATGAGCTCGACCTTCGGCTGCTGTACGAGCCGGTGATCGACGTGGACCTGGCCCGGTTGAAGCTGTGGACACGACAGGTTCCGATCGACGTGGCTGCCGACGACACGGGGTTGGTGTTGGCCGATGTGGCGGCGCTGGACAGAGTGTGGGAGCGCACCCGTCATGGGGTTGACCCAGCCGCAGCGACGGATGCCGCGCTGCAGAATCTACGCAAAGCCGCGGACGCCGAAGACCTGGGCGCGGTCGACCGCGCGGCGGGTGCGTTGACTGCGGCGGTCGATGCACTGCACACCCGCTGACCGATTTCCTTCGGGTTTGCTCGAGATGGTCGGGTCGCGGTAGTTCGCCAGCCGGACGACCTGCTTGCCCTACCTCGCCGAAGTGATTGGCGTGCAGAGTGATTGGCGGTGGTGGCCTTCACCGCCAATGGTCAGCCCGCGGCTGCGGCCTACCGTCGCGACGACGATGGCGTGCTGCGGGCGTTCGGGATCGCGGTGCTCGACGTCACCGCGACAAGGGATCGCCCGCATCGTCGTGTTCGGCGATCGGGGCCTGGTCACACTGTTCGGTCTGCCGCTCATCGATGAAGCAGGGCCCGCAATATTGCGCACAGGGTCGTAACTCCGCGTTATCCACAGCCCTGGGCGCAACCTTCAGGGCTCGCGCCGGAATTGTCGGCGCATATCGCGAGCATCGCGGCATGGACGAGGTGTTCATCGGTAGTGCGGCGCTGGCGCGTGGCGGGCTCACTCGCGGCCGCTTGCGGTGGCACTATCGTGCGATCTTCCCTGACGTGTACGTCCCGAAGCTCGTCGCGCCCTCGCTGGCCCAAAACACCTTCGGTGCCTGGCTGTGGTCTGGCCGTGATGGCGTGATCACCGGCCGGGCCGCTGCGGCGATGCATGGTGCGCTGTGGGTAAGCGCGGCAACGCCCATCGAAATGATCTGGCGAAGCGGCCGACCGCCGCCCGGAATCGTTGTCCGCAATGAACGGATCGACACGGACGAGATCATGCCGATCAACGGCCTGCTGGTGACAACACCCGAGCGGACTGCCTTCGATCTTGCGAGGCATCTGCCGCGCGACCTTGCTGTTCAACATCTCGACTCGCTCGCCCGCGCCACCGCGGTGACGACGGCGAACATATCGTCACTGGCCGCGAAGCACCCCCGGGCGCGGGGATTGCCTCGTGCACGGATTGCATTTGCACTGATGGACGCGGGGGCGCAGTCGCCAAAGGAAACCTGGCTTCGTCTCGTCCTTATCGACGGCGGGTTGCCGGCTCCGCGAACGCAGATCCGTGTGACCGACGGGGTCAGTGAGGCATTCATCGATATGGGCTACGACGAACCGATGGTCGGATTGGATTACGAAGGCGTGCATCACAGCGAGAATCGCGGCCAGTACGTGTACGACATCGGTCGCGCGGAACTGGTCGAGCGGCGAGGCTGGATCGACATTCGTGTGGTCTCTGAACATAGCCGCGGATTCATCCTCCATCGAACACGCGAGGCGCTCACGCGGCGCGGTTACCCGCCGAAATTGCGTTGAGGGCTGTAATCCGGCATGAGATACAGCCCCTGATGCAATCTTCGCAACCCCCGAGCGCAATCTTCATAACCCACTAGCGCAGATCGTCGATGACGACGTCGCCGGTGTCGGAGCGGGCGGTGACGACCGCCGCCGCATTCTCCCTGTTGGTCGTCTGCGACACCCGCACCGCTGTCGAGCCGTCGCCGCTGTTGGCGTTCACCACGTAGGGTCCACGCGCCGGCAGCGCGATGATGACGTCGCCGTCCTGGCTCGTCGCGTCGACGGTGCGCGGTGCGGTGTCGGCGAAGTCGACCGTGATGTCACCGGTATCGGTGGTGGCGCTGAATGATTCGGTCACCCTGATCGGATCGCGCGTCACCACATCACCGTCAACGTTGTGAATCTCGATGCGCCGCGCCGCGCCGCTGAGAACCACCGCCCCGGTGTCGGTGTAGGCGATCAGCTGGTCGATATCGGCCTCCGCCAGCACCACTCCGGTGTCCTGCTGAGCAGTGACGGTCAGCTTGCGCCCGAGGTCAGGCGGCAGTACAAGGTTGATTTCGCCGGCACGGCCCCACTGCAAGAATGCCGACGACTCGCCGTTGATCGTGACCCGCGCACCCGCCGGATCGGCGATGACCACCAACGGGTTTGCGCCCGCGCGGGTGGAGTTGACCATGCGCAGGTCTGCGCGCGGCTCGCGGGCCTCGCGGTCGGTGGTGATGCGAATCGCGATCGGCACGGAGCCGGTGTCGACGACCACCGATCGCATGCCGGAGGGCAGCGGCTTGCTGTCGGTGATGACCCGGAAGCCGGCGATGCCCCATGCCACCGTGCCAAGCGACGCGAGGGTCCCCACCACCAGCACGGCCGCGGCGGCGATGAGCGCTATCCGGAACGCCGTGCGCCCGCCGGGGGAGAGCGGAGGCGGCGGCGTGGCCGGTGCCGGCGGTGGGGGAGCGATGGTAGTCACTGTCAAAGTCCTTCCAACGGTTTAGGATTCGAGATAGCGCAGCACCGCCAGCACGCGGCGGTTCTCGCTCTCGTCGGGAGCCAGGTCTAACTTGGTGAAGATCGACGCGATGTGCTTCTCGGCGGAGCCGACGGAGATGTACAGCGCCGCGGCGATGGCGGAGTTCGTCTTGCCCTCGGCCATCAGCTGCAGCACCTCGCGCTCGCGCGGCGTCAGCTCGTGGAGCGCGCTGCGGCGATGCGAGCGTACGAGGATCTGCGACACCACTTCTGGATCGAGCACGGTGCCGCCACCGCCGACCGCCTCAACGGCGTCCAGGAATGCGGGGACATCGGCCACGCGATCCTTGAGCAGATAGCCGAATCCCTTTGTGTCCGAGGCGATCAATTCGGCGGCGTAGCGCTCCTCGACGTAGTGCGACAGCACCAGCACCGGCGACTCCGGATTCTGGCTGCGCAGCAGCGCCGCGGCGCGGATGCCTTCGTCGGTGAACGTCGGCGGCATCCGTACGTCGACGATCGCGAGGTCGGGCTGCTTCTCGTTGACCAGCCGCAGCAGGTTGGTCGCATCGGGCACACCGGCGACCACCTCGTGGCCGGCGTCGGTGAGGATCCGCTCGATGCCCGCCCGCAGCAGCGCCGAGTCCTCGGCGATCACGACGCGCATGGCAGCACCGCGGTGATGGTGGTGGGCCCGGTAGCGGTGCTGGACACGGTGAACGTGCCGTGCGCGGCCCGCACCCGCTCTTCAAGCCCGCGCAGGCCGGTGGCGTTCTCGTCAGTAGTTATCGACGCGCCGCCGCGACCGTCGTCGAACACGGTGACGTGCAGCTGGTTGGCCGATTCCTCGAGCCGCACGGTGACCACCGCCTGCGTGGCGTTCGCGTGTTTGGCGACATTGGTCAACGCCTCGGCGACGACGAAGTAGGCGACCGACTCGACTTCATCGGGCAACCGGCGAGGCAGGTGAACATTGAGCGTCGTTGGGACCGCCGACCGTTGCACCACCGCCGACAACGCGGCATCCAGCCCGCGGTCCGACAGAATCGTCGGCGCAATGCCGCGAACCACGTTGCGCAGCTCGACGAGGGCATTCTTCGCGTCGTCGTGCGCCTCGGCGATCAGCTGCTTGGCCGCGGGTAGGTCGGTGTCGAGTTTGGTCTGGGCCAGCCCGATGGTCATGGCCAGCGACACCAGTCGCGGCTGCACGCTGTCGTGCAGATCGCGTTCGAAGCGGCGCCGTTCGGTCTGCGCCGACGACACCGCGCCCTGCCGGGCGTCGGCAAGCGCGCTGACCTGGTACTGCAGCGCGGCTGTCGGCGATGGCGACAGCAGCCAGCGGTCAATGACGGCGTCAACGGCAGGCGCGAAGACGAGGATCGCCGCGGCCGCGCCCACCGCGAGGAAGGCCAGCAGCCAGGCCAGCGGCGGCGACATGAAGGACAGCCCGGCGTCGTCGTCGCTGTGCCGGATAGCGATCGCGGCGGCCGGGCCGAGAAATGCGAACACCAGCAGCGCAAGCGCGACACCCGTGGCCAGCATGTCGTAGGCCATCCGCAGGTAGTGGTGGGCGCTGGCTTTCCAGAACCGGGCGCTGCTGATGTCCAGCCACAGCTGATGCAGCCAGCGCTGGATGCCGGTGTAGGGCGATATTCGTCGTGGCGGAACGCCGATGCCCAGGCCGAATACCGCCTCGCTGCGCAGGCGTTCGACGTGTTCGACGCCGCGCATCAGGTAGACGAACACCACGACGGACAAGGCGAAGCCGATACCGCTGGGGATCGACGAGATGCCAATGATCAAGATTGCCAACGGGATCCAGAACCACACCGTGGCTATCGCCGCGCCGGTGAGCAGCGAGGCGGTCGGGACGACGCCGATGTTGCGGGCGGGTGCTGCGGCATCGCCGTCGACGGCAGCGGGTGCCGGGGTGGCATCGGGACTCGTGTCGGTGACTGCGACCATGCATTCAACCTATGGACCGCAGGCGACCTGCGACACAGTGTTTTCCCGAGAACCTGCCGGGGGAAAACCCCCATAGTGCGTCACCGCTGCACGCGCGGGGCGAGATGATGACGGCATGGCGACGACTGACCGGCAGCGGCTGCTGAGTTTTCTGGGCCCGAACTGGTTCGCGTCGGTCATGGGCACCGGCATTGTGGCCACCGCGGGTGCGACGTTGCCGCTGCACGTCCCCGGCTTGCGTGCGTTCACCCAGGCGGTGTGGGTCGCGACGACGGTATGGCTGGTGATCCTCATCGTCGCGGTGGCCGCCCACTGGATGCGGAACCCGACCGTGGCCCGCAGTCACGCATACAACCCGCAGATGGGTCATTTCTACGGCGCGGCCCCGATGGCATTGCTCACCGTCGGCGCAGGAGCGGTCCTCGTCGGCAAGGATTTGATCGGGGAGCGCGCGGCTGTCGACCTCGACTGGGTGCTGTGGACGGCAGGCACGCTCGGTGGATTGTTCACCGCGATAAGCATCCCCTATCTGATGTTCACCCAGTACCGCGTCGAGCCCGACGCCGCATTCGGGGGCTGGCTGATGCCGGTGGTGCCGCCGATGGTGTCGGCGGCGACGGGCGCGCTGCTGATCCCGCACATGGCGGCGGGCACCGGCAGGCAAACCATGCTCTACGGCTGCTATGCGATGTTCGGGCTGTCGCTCGTCGCCTCGCTCATCATCATCACGATGGTGTGGAGTCGCCTCGCGCACTTCGGCACCTCGGGCACCGCTCGTGTGCCGACGCTGTGGATCATCCTGGGTCCGCTCGGCCAATCCATCACGGCCGCAGGACTTCTCGGTACGAACGCCGCGCTAGCAGTCGACCCGCACCTGGCAGACGGGATGGGCGTGTTCGCGATTTTGTACGGCGTTCCGGTCTGGGGATTCGCCGTGTTGTGGATCGGATTGGCGTCGGCGCTGACGATCCGTACCGCCCGGCGCGGCATGCCGTTCGCGCTGACCTGGTGGAGCCTGACCTTCCCGGTGGGCACCTTCGTCACCGGCACGACGCAGCTGGCCGTCCACACGGGTCTGCCGTCGTTCCGTGTCGCCGCCGCGATCGCCTACGTCGGCCTCCTGACTACCTGGTGTCTGGTGGCGGTCCGGACGTTCCGCGGCGGCTTGCGGGGCAACATATTCGCACCGCCGTCCGCGGATCCCATCAAGGCCAAGAAGGACCCGCCCGCCGCTCTTCCGGGGCGGTGAGCCTGTAGGGGACGTCATCGCCGAGGGCTGCGACAAGGTGCTGAACTTGGCCGCCGGTCTGGACACCCGGCCGTACCGGTCGGACCTGCCGCCGGACTTCACCTGGGGTTGAAGCGGATCTGCCGGAGTCGCTCGCCGAAAAGGAGCAGAGACCGTCCGCCTACGCCAGACCTGACTACTTCGGGGCGGTGAGCTCGAGCGCGATGTTGTCGGGGTCGCGGAACTCCAGAATGTAGGACGGGCCGATGTCCTTGATCGGCTCGTGGTCGACCCCGAGGTCGTCGAGATGTGCTGCAGCATAATCCAATTCGGCCTTGTTGGCGACGCGGAATGCCAGGTGGTCGAGTCCGCAGCGGTCCTCGTGGAAACTGTCGCTGGCGACGGGCCGCAGGCCGATCAGCGTGCCGCCGAGGTCGTAGATCACGCCGCCGAACAGAAAGCTGAGCGCCTCGCGGGTAGCGGCGTCGGCGCTCTCGGGTGCCTCGATCAACACTGGCCAGCCGAACACGCTCTCGTAGAACTGTCGCGACAGTTCGATGTCGGTGACCGTGAGCCGGACGTGCGCGATGGAGCTGGTGGTGATCGCCATGTAAGCCATGCTGCCAGTGGTGGCGGCGCGATGATTTTCCGGCACTGCCCCTGTCTGTCTTGGCATCAATGTCTCGACATCAGCAGGGAGCATCGTCATGAGCGTCATCTCCACCGATACCGTTCGCACGGGCCACAAAGGAACCGACTGTTCATCGAAGGTCCGCAAGGCCGGAATCGTCATCAGTGTCCTCGTCGCCGCGTTTCTGGCCGTTGACGCGGCGGGCAAGCTCGCCGGTCTGCCGCAGGTCAAGGAGGGCACGCAGGCCCTCGGATTCCCGCCTGGCCAGGCACTGATCATGGGCATCGTGCTGGCCGCTTGTGTTGTCGTTTACGTGATCCCGCGGACCGCCGTGCTCGGCGCACTCGGCATCACGGCATATCTGGGCGGCGCAGTCACGGCCAACATGCGTGTCGAGGCCCCGCTGTTCTGGCACACGCTGTTCGCGGTGTACCTCGGGGTGCTGATGTGGGTCGGTCTGGCGATGCGGCGCCCGCAATTGCTGCGAGTCGTCGGGCTTCGATAACCCGCCGACTAACGCATGCCAGAATCGCCCACGTGCGAATCGGGATGACCATGCCGGTGATGGAGCCCAACCTGGACGCGGCGACGCTGAAGACATGGGCCCGGGTCATCGACGGCGGCCCCTTCTCGTCGCTGTGCTGGGGTGAGCGCATCGCGTTCGACAATCCCGACTGCCTCACGTTGCTGGGCGCGCTGTCAGCATGGACCGATCGGGTGCGATTGGTGACGACGGTGGTGGTGCCGCAACTACACGACCCCGTCATGCTGGCGAAGCAGTTGGCGACCGGCGACATGCTCTGCGGTGGCCGGCTGACGGTCGGCGTCGGTGTCGGCGGTCGTGACGAGGACTATCACGCCGTCGGTGCATGTCC